>JAJONN010000004.1 GCA_021323455.1 Alphaproteobacteria bacterium
TGGGCATGAATGACGCCCCGGCAAGCGCCTAAATAAGGAGATATGATCATGGCCGACGATACCAACACCGCCACAGAAGAATCCGCCCTTGACGTTTTGATGACGAAAGGGAAACTGGCCCGGGATGATACCCAAAAACCATTTGCCCGTGACCTGGTGACAGAATTTGTGAACCAAGTCCTTGAGCAAGGGACTGTTGTGAGCAAAGATACGGTCGCTTTCATTAACCAGCGTATCCTTGAATTGGATGATCTGATTGCGAACCAGTTGAACGAGATTATGCACGACCCGGCTTTTCAGAAGCTGGAAGGGTCCTGGCGGGGGTTAAGTTATCTGGTGATGAATACGGAAACAGGCGTGCATTTAAAACTCCGCCTCATGAATATCACCAAAAAAGAGCTTCTTGATGACCTGGAAAAAGCGGTTGAGTTTGATCAAAGCCAGATGTTTAAAAAAATATATGAAGAAGAATACGGCACGTTCGGGGGTCATCCTTATTCCTGTTTGGTGGGAGATTTTGAATTTACCCGTCATCCCCAGGACATGGAATTGCTTCAGAAAATTTCACAAGTCGCAGCAGCTGCCCATGCGCCTTTTTTGACCGCTGCAGACCCAAAATTATTTGACCTGGACAGTTTTGAGCATTTGGGCGTTCCGCGGGACCTTGCCAAGATTTTTGAAAGCCTTGAAATGATTAAATGGAATTCGTTCCGGGAAACAGAGGATTCCCGCTATGTAGCCATGTTATTGCCGCGGGTTTTGATGCGCCTTCCCTATGGGGCCAATACGTTGCCCGCAGAAGGCTTGAATTTTGAGGAAGATGTGGCCGGAGCCGATACCTCAAAGTTTTGCTGGACAAATCCGGCTTACATCTTAGGACAGCGCATTACCAATGCATTCTCCTTGTATAAGTGGACAGCAGCCATCCGGGGCGTTGAAGGCGGTGGCATCGTTGAAGGTTTGCCAGCCTATACGTTCAAGACGACCGATGGCGATATCGCCTTGAAATGCCCTACGGAAACGTCGATTACCGACCGCCGCGAGAA
Source organism: Alphaproteobacteria bacterium (assembly GCA_021323455.1). GTDB lineage: Bacteria > Pseudomonadota > Alphaproteobacteria > Paracaedibacterales > VGCI01 > VGCI01. The sequence goes on from JAJONN010000004.1 coordinate 1,047, forward strand.
AGAACTGAGCGACCTTGGCTTTATTTCCCTGTGTCATTGCAAGGGAACAGATTACGCAGCCTTTTTCGGGGGCCAGACAACCCAAAAACCAAAGGTCTATAACCTGGAAGACGCCAATGCGAATGCGAACCTTTCAGCACGGTTGCCCTATATTTTAGCGGCGTCACGCTTTGCTCACTACATTAAGGTCATCATGCGCGACAAGATCGGTAGCTTCTTGACCCGGGATAATGTTGAGAAATATCTGAACACCTGGATTGCCAGCTACGTTGTGATCAATGATAACGCTTCCCAGCCTGTTAAAGCCAAGTTTCCGCTGCGGGAAGCGCGGATCGATGTCTATGATGTCCCCGGCAAGCCTGGCTCATACCGATCTGTCATTTACTTGAGGCCGCATTTCCAAATGGAAGAATTAACGGCTTCTATCCGGATGGTAGCAACGCTACCACCGCCAGCAGCCCAGTAAGAACGGGTGTGTGTATAAAATAGAGGAGCTTTAGAGATGTCAGACGGAAAAGTACAAAAGATAGCCCCCACCCAAACCCAGCTTCCTCAAGCGGGTAATCCTTCCCTGGGAACGGTTACAGCCAGTTTCTTTGTGTCGATGGACGATATTTTTACAACCTCAAATGTCGGGTCAGGAAGCAGCGCAAACGCAAGTGGCCTGGCCAATTCTGTTCAGCTTTTGTGGTATACCAGCATTGAAGAACGGCCTTCTATTGGAAATATGACCAGTGACTTTCCAGCCAGCGCAACCCTTGTTCATTCCTTGCTTGAAATGCATGTCCTGACAGATTCTGCTATGCCTACGTTACGGCAAAATTTGAGAAACAATAAGCCTGTTGCCCAAATAAAAATTACCCGCGTCGGCCATCTTGGCGAGGGAGCAGATAATACGGAGATGTATTCAACAACATTTACGAACTGCTTCCTTGAGGCTATCGAAGAATTTCCGGACAAGTTGATTGTTAAAGCGCGTGTCACCACGCGGTCTGATACGGCGGCATCAACCGACTTTACAAATGCACAAGCAACAGCATCAGGAAGCACATCATCGGGCTGGGATTATTCTCAAAATGCACCAATGGCGTAGATAAAGAGGTCTTTTTAATCATGAGTCCTGGAAAGGTTAAGGAATTTTTAAGAGGACAGGGACAGTGTGGATGAAAAAGTCTTTTAAATGCCTGGCGCTTGCTCTGCTCCTTACCTTTCTTTCTGCCTGTGGGCTCGAAAGTACGCTTGCTATTCAGGGGGGGTATGATGATGGGTACGGATCTTATTCTAATACGGATTTAGATGGGGATGGCACACCGGATTCTATGGACCCTACCTACGGAAATTCCGCGCAGCAAAGCATGTCCGGAGGAGGCGGTTATGGCCAATCCGGTTATTCAGCAGCTCCCGCGCCCTATCCATATCCAACTGCATCAGGCTCTCCACCCCCGGCAGCTTCCGTTCCCACTCAAGCGCAGCCTTATCAACCGTCTCCCTCTTCCCCTGGGGATAACGGGGGTACAACCTTATTCAATACCATTGGGCAGGTTGGGACGACGGCACTGACAACGAATGCCCAAACGCAACAACTTGGAATTTCTACAAACGCCCAAACCACACAAGCCCGAGATCTGGAGCGCACTCAACTCGCTCAACAAGGCATGAGTATCCAAGGAGGGCTCCAACAACAAGTCCTGAACAATCAGGCCAATATGATGACCCAGACGGGCCAACCTAATATGATGAGTAGGCCGAGTTACGGCGTTCCTATAAGTGGTGGGGCATATAACCCTCAAGCAGGCAACGGCGGAAATGTCCAGATGGGTGGTGGATATACCCCTGAAATGAGCAACTTGGATGCTGTGCGCCAGCGTCAGCAACAACAAGAGGCGATGTTAATAGCTCAACAAGAGAAGGTAAGGGAACAGCATGAGAGATTAATGGAACAGCGTGAAAAAGCAATGGAAGAGCGTGAAAAGGCACTCAAAGAGCAAGCAAGGGCAATTGAAAAGCATGAGAGAATAATGGAGCAGCGTGAAAAGGCAATGGAGCAGCGTGAAAAGGCAGTGGAACAACATACAAATGCGCCCAATAGACATAAGGAGGACCAACGTCCTGCCCCGCATGAAGCTGTGCCTCATACCTCTGCGGAGCATAAAGACCCTGACCATAGAAAATCACTGGATCAGCACCCCGTACATAGGGAAGGTGAACATAGGGCGTCCCATGAAGCCGTAACGCATACGCCTGTTGAGCGGGGAGACGTTAAACAGGAATCACTCCATGAGCCAGGGTCTCAAAAACAGTTATCTCCAGAAGATGAGGCACGGAAACAACAAAAAAAACAAGACCATGAAGCAAGGCAGCAAGAACAAAAAGCAGCAGCTGATGCAAAGAGAGAACAAAGACAACGGGAACATGAAGCAAGGCAACAAGAGCATGAAGCCAGAAGGCAACAATGGACAGAGGAGGAACATGAAAAGATAAAGAAAGAGAGACAAGAAAGGAAAGAAAGAGAAAGACAAGCCAAACAAGAAAAGCAACGAGCAAGAGCGGCAAGGCAGTCTGCGGGGCCGACGCATAGGCTACCCCATGAGACACCTCAGCCACCCCATCATCAGTCACCCGTCTCTTAAAGGGCTAATTATGCAGGAAGCCGTTTCATAACAAAGCGGTTCATGGCCCACACGGCAAGAGGATAAATGCCTGTCGTCATCAGCATACCAGGAATAAGGGGAAAGATGCCTGTCCATTCAGACTTAACGCAAGATAAGAGCATTGCATAAATAAGGGCATCAACCAGCACAAAGATACTGAATCCTCCCCAGACCCAAAGGAAACCTTGATGGTTGAGGATTCGCTTTTGGGTCGCCAGCAAGGCGTAACTGATCAATAACCGTAAAGCAGAAAAACCTAAAGGGTAAGCGTAAAGACCATCTTGGATGAGGCTGATTAAAACCAGTTGCTCAACGGTCAGCAAGTCTGGACGATAGAGGGACCAGTGATAGAGAATAATTAGAAATAAAGTTGGCTGGATGCCGATATTTTGCCATAGCGGCAGCAGCGTCAGGCACACGATGCCCGTTAGAAAGATAAACACGAGGAAACGGCGTCTCCAAATGTTCCAGGGTAATAATTCTTCGTCATATATCACGAGCTTATTCCTCTTCCCTTAAATATAAGGGACGATAAAAAAATGTTATCTTTTTTTACTTAAGGTGGGTAGATGGCAGACCGCAGGTCATCTAAAGACCAAAGAGGATCGTCACAAACGCCGGTGTTTCTTTGACAAAGGGACGGGCTTTGATCATATCACTCGTAACCTCAGTGACAACGGCAACGGGCAACCCTCGAGGGAAAATACCCCCATAGCCGGAGGTGATCAGGCGGTCTCCAGCCTTAATTTTAACTTTAGCGCTTTTTTCCAGATGAATAAGGCGTAATTCAGGGCCGTTTTGGCCAGCAATAACGCCATGGTCCTGGCTGGACTCAATCTCTACAGGGATACGGGACGATAAGTCTGTTAAAGGCATCACTCGCGCTGTTGTAGCCGAAAACCCACCCACTTCACTCACCCGGCCCACCACGCCATCCGCTGTAATAACAGGCTGGTCCTTGGCGACGCCATTTTTGTCCATGGCTTTAATGGTCAACAGGGCATTCATTCCATCACTCACGCGGCCAATCACGCGCGCAGAAACATGCTCAATTCTGGGATCCGGGATCGCTCTTGCCAGTTGCTGTAATTGTTGATGGTCAAGGGCTTGCTGGCGCAATGATTGAATGAGAGATAAATGGCGCTCATTTTCTTCGCGTAAAAAAGCCACTTCCGCTCTCAAGCTTTTATGGGCACGTAACGTATCGCTCCAGGATACGAGCGCCGTAAAAGGTTGGGTGACGGCATCGACAAGAGGTGCTGTCATATCTAGCAGGGCAGCGTTTAAATGGTGAACCGCTTTGTTGTTATGAATGGACAACGTAAAAATAATCAACGCCCCAACAAGGGAGGAAAAAATCCCGAGTGAAAGATAAGGGTGTCCAAGGGAAGGGCGATTGATCCCCTGAGAGACAAAAGCATGCCTGGACGTTTGGCGCCGCAAGGCAAATGATTCCAGTTTCAGGTTTGCAAATTTGGTCATGCTGAACAGGGGCCTCTCAATGACGATGCGAAGGTCTTCACATGGAGAGGGAGGTAACGCCAAGTGAAGCACTTCAATTATGATACAGGAGTGCGAAAGCAGTTTAAAGGATGTTTTTAAGAAGAGGGCATCATTTTTTTGCTTCCCTAGGATACGAGGATTACCCTAGGCGGATGCTTCAAGCCATTACCCTGCGAGCATCAAGGTTCTAACAGCTTATCACCGTGAAATAATTTGATATTTTTACTTTCAGGTTGATCTGCACTTAAATTCAAATGAGATAAGAGAATCCATCAATGGTGAAAATAATCCGTTTGGAAATTTAATACATGCTTACCAAAACACTTTGAAGGGTTTTAATCTCTTCCAAAGCATGGCCTGTTCCTTGAACAACGCAGGTTAAGGGATTCTCGGCAACAAAGACGGGCAATCCTGTCGCTTGTGACAAAACAGTATCCAGGTTTTTTAGTTGTGAGGCTCCTCCTGTCATCACAATACCCCGGTCAACGATATCGGCGGAAAGCTCTGGGGCGGTGTTTTCGAGGGCTGTCTTTACGCCGTGAATAATGGCTGTTACGACTTCGACCATACTTTCGGCAATTTGCTTTTGGTTAATCTCAACTTCTTGGGGAACCCCATTAATCAGGCTGCGCCCTTTGATGCACATCTTAATTTCCTGGCTGTTTGAGCAAATGACGGCTGACCCAATTTCCTTTTTAATTTTCTCTGCGGTACTTTCCCCAATGAGCAAGTTATGGGTGCGGCGGATATAGTTAATGATAGCCTCGTCCATTTTATCGCCCCCAACCCGGACGGAGCATGCGTAAACAATGCCGCCAAGGGACAGGATCGCAACTTCTGTTGTGCCGCCACCAATGTCAACGACCATAGAACCCGTTGGCTCGGTGACGGGCAAGCCAGCGCCTATCGCTGCAGCCATAGGTTCTTCAATCAAAAATACGCGGCGACCACCAGCGCTTTCAGCGGATTCTTGGATCGCGCGCCGTTCAACGGCTGTAGAGCCGGACGGGACGCAAATGATGATTTGAGGAGCGGCAAAACTGCGGCGGTTATGAACTTTACGGATAAAATGCTTAATCATTTCTTCAGCGACTTCAAAGTCTGCAATAACGCCGTCGCGCAACGGGCGGATGGCTTGGATGTTCCCTGGCGTGCGGCCAACCATGAGTTTGGCTTCTTCGCCAACAGCCAAGACCTGTCGCTTTCCTTTAATTGTGGTAATAGCAACTACGGAAGGCTCATCCACCACAATGCCGCGGCCCTGGACATAGACCAGTGTATTGGCTGTGCCTAGGTCAATCGCCATATTAGCAGAAAATTTTCCCAGAAACCGTGACACTATTTTCAATTTTTTCATCCTTGATGAGCTTGTTCTTTAATCCATAGTTTTACGGGGAACAGGGGGCCTTTCGCAAGTGTTTTATCGGGAAGGTGGGTGCCTGGCATCCTAAGGTCCTGATGACCAAGAAGCGCCCTGCAAATTCATCTTGACGGAGAAGGGAGTTTGACGTTAGCTCAAGCTTATAATGGATTTTAAGAAATAGAACACCACTCAACAAGGAGACTTCCTATGCCTCATACCCTGCCGGACCTGCCTTATGATATTTCTGCCTTGGAACCGCATATTTCTGCCCAGACATTGACGTTCCATCATGGGAAGCACCATCAGGCTTATGTCACAAACCTCAACAACCTTACCCAAAATACAGAGCTAGCAGACAAATCCCTGGAAGAGATTATTCACGCGACAGCTAAAAACCCTGAGAAAATAGGCATCTTTAATAACGCAGCCCAAGTGTGGAACCATACCTTTTTCTGGAATTGTATGAAACCGCAAGGGGGAGGACAGCCCATGGGCGACCTGAAAGCTATGATTGAGAAGGGGTTTGGATCTTATGAGGCTTTTGCGGCTGAATTTAAGCAAGCGGCCTTAACGCAGTTTGGGAGCGGGTGGGCCTGGCTGGTTCTTGAAAAAGGGAACTTGCGCATCATGAAAACAGCGAATGCTCCTGACTATGTGGATACGTTTCTGGCGCATCTTGTCAATTGGGATTTTGCGGCAAGCTTATTGAATGCGGCTTAGGTTCCATTCACTTTTGAAGGAAGTCTAAGATTATTTTGAAAAAACAATATCTTATCTGATTTAGTAGTTGCGCTTGGCTGTCATCCTGGGGCTTAGGAAACCTAGGCGAGGCTTTAGCGAGCCTTTAGGTTTCCTTAGAACCCGGGATCCATGCATCCTCTACCCGGTTGTGAAAAATTTCAAAATACATGGATCCCGGCTCCTAAGGTTTTGTAACGTTTCGCTGACGCGAAAACGAACAAAACCTAAGGGCCAGGATGACACGGATAGACCTATTTTTACAAAATTGAATGGAACCTAAGCTCTCCTTAATCAGCATTGGTCTTGTTGGCTTGGGGACAAGCTTTAGCCCTCCAACTTTTGTCGGCGGTTAAGTTATGAGTGGCCTATAAGCTGATCGGCCTTGTCCTGGAGGGCTGTCATGTCTGTTTCAAGGAGCTGGCGTGTTATTTCCTTGTCGGTCGCGTCATTGCTGGCTGGGGGAGGGACGGGATTGCCCCACAAGAATACACCTCGACCAAAGGGAAGGGGGAAATGAAAACGGTCCCAAGTCTTGAGGCGAAAACGGCGGGATGTTGAAAAGGTAATGGGAACCATATCTACATTGGCCAATTTGGCAAGCGTAATAACGCCTAGGCTGGCAACCTGGCATGGCCCGCGGGGGCCGTCTGGCGTGATGCCAACAATATCGCCTTGTTTCAAAGTTTTGAGGAGTCCCCGGAAGGCTTGCATGCCCCCTCTTTGGGTTGACCCTGCAATGGATCGAATGCCAAAATGCGCAACGGTTTGCCCAATAAGCTGGCCATCCCGATGGGCGGATAACAACATGTGGATCGGATGCTCCTTCCATTTCCATGAGCAAGCCATCATCCCTAAACGACCGTGCCAGAAACAGAGAATGAAAGTCTTTTTTGCCTGGAAATAGGATTCTGGGATGCCGATGCCAACTGTTTCCCATTTACTGGTTGCAAAAACCAAGCGGATATACTGTGCCGCTAAGAAAGTGAGGGTGCGAGAAGCAAAGTCAGACCTTAAAAAGCGGCGGATCCATTTCATGGCTTTATGCTGCTTCAGGCGCTGGGAGTGTAGATTGGGCTTGCCACAGACTGGCATAAATACCATTGCTTCCCAACAAGGTATGGTGATCACCACTTTCAACAATTTTTCCTTTATTTAGCACATAAATCTTGCTGGCTTCCACGACCGTTGACAAACGGTGTGCGACCATTAACGTGGTGCGCCCTTCCATGAGCGTTTTTAAAGCAGCTTGAACTTGTCGCTCAGAGTCGGTATCTAGGGCGGATGTGGCTTCATCTAGCAAAAGAATGGGCGCATTTTTGAGCATGGCCCGCGCAATGGCGATACGCTGACGCTGCCCGCCTGAAAGCTTAACACCATTTTCACCGATCATCGTATCATACCCATTCGGAAGGACAGTGATAAATTCATGAGCTGCTGCTGCTTTTGCGGCTGCTATGATCTCTGCCTCCGGGGCATTAAAGGATCCATAAGCGATGTTATCCCGAATGGTTGTATCAAAAAGCGTAATTTCCTGGCTGACCAGGGCAATTTGCTGGCGTAAGGACGCTAGGGTTACATCGCGGATATCTACGCCATCAATCAAGATTGCGCCGTGCTGGATATCATAAAAGCGGGGGATCAGGTTGATGATGGTGGACTTGCCAGCGCCACTTGCGCCCACAAGGGCGATGGATTGCGCTTTTTTGATTCTAAGATTGATGCCATCCAAAGCCATTTTTCCATCAGGGTATGAAAATCGCACATCCTGGAATTCGATATGTTCCTTAACCAGAGGAAGCGGCTTGGCTTCAGGACGGTCTTGGATTGTGGCGGCTGTATCCAAAATCTTAAAAACACGGGCCGCAGCAGCCAAGCCTTCTTGCAAGTTGGCGTTCATATTGCTGAGGCGTTTTAAAGGCTCATAAACGAGTAACAGCGCCAGGATAAAGGACATAAATTCACCGGTGGTGCGGGCGTGGTGCATGACTTGCCAGCCCCCGTAAGCGATGACGATCACAATCGCCATGCCGCCAAGGCTCTCAATGATCGGATGGGAGGCTGAACGGACACGGGCAGATTTGTAAACGAGGGCAAAGATGCGCTCAGTCATGGCATAGGCCCGTTTGGCCTCATAGTCTTCTGCTCGATATGCCTTAATAACCCGGATGCCTTGAAACACTTGCGTCAAGCGTCCAGTGAAACTGCCCAGCTCTTCCTGGGTGTTGTTGGTGACTTTACGCATACGGCGCCCAATGCGAAGAATGGGGAAGACGGCAAGGGGAAAGATAAAAAAAGCGATACAAGCTAAAGTCCAGTCCCGGTAAAACATCAGGGCAACCAGGAAGGCAAGGGTAAAAGAGTCTTTACCAATTCCCACAAGCGTGGTGGCGACCGCATTTCGCATTAGATTGATATCGTTTGTAAAACGCGACAATAAATCCCCTGAGGAAGTTCCGTGAAAAAAGGCCAGGTCAAGATGCATTAAATGGCTAAAGAGGCGATTTTGCAGGTCAGAAATAATGCGTTGTCCGACATAGGTCATGATGACCGCTTCTCCAAAGGAAGTTGCCCCTTTCACAACGAAGGCCAGGAAAATGCCGCCGCACACCCACATTAACAAACGGGGTGTGCCGTTTGTAAAAACCTTGTCAAATACGGGTTCGAGTAAATAAGGTAAAGCAGATGTTGACAGGGCGGCCAAAACCATCAACACCAAAGCAACGCCAAAATACCGCCCATAAGGGCGAATATGCTCATGGAAAATGCGGCGTCCCAGGTCGTGGCTTTGAGAGCGGGGAGAGGCAAGAAAGGGAACAGTCATCATATTCCCTTGATACTCTATAAAGGAGGTAAATTTCTAGAAAAATCGTGTGGATACAGGAATCATTCAGGCGATAAGACGCCGTTTGAAGCTTTAATAAACTCAATGAAATCATCAGCACAGACGGGTTTACAAAAGTAATATCCCTGAACTTGGGGGCAATGGTTATCGATGAGGAATTGAAGCTGCTCGTTTGTTTCTACCCCTTCGGCCACAACGTTTAAGCCCAGGTTCTTTCCTAGGACAATGATAGACTTAATAATGGAGTGTGTGTCTGGGATAATTCCAATATCCTGAATAAAAGTTTTGTCAATTTTTAAGGTGTTAATGGGAAGGTCTTTAAGCCGACTTAAAGAAGAATAACCGGTGCCAAAATCATCAATGGCAATTTCAAGCCCGAAGCTGCTTAATTTATTTAGTAATTTCTCAGTATCTTGAAAGTGTAGCATAAGGGCTGTTTCCGTTAACTCTAATTCGAGGCGTGAAGGAGGCATTCCCGTGTCTTTAAGCACTTCTTGAACAGATTTATAAAGGCTTTTGTAGGATAGCTGACGCGGAGAAAGGTTTACAGACAGGGTGCAGTTTTTCTGAAAATAAGAAGGGAAGCGCATAAATTGCTGGCACGCCTCTCTTAATGCCCATTCACCAATTTTAATAATTAAGCCTGATTCTTCAGCAATAGGGATAAATATGTCAGGGAAAACGGTTTTGCCGTCCAGTTGCCATCGCAAGAGAGCCTCCGCGCCAACAACTTTTTGGGTTACAAGGTCTATTTTGGGCTGATAAGCAAGGTAAAACTCTTCTTTTTTAAGGGCAGCTCTGATGTTTTTCTCAATACGCATGCGCTCTTGATATTTCAGATCTAAATCTTCTGTGAAGTAACGGTGTGTGTCTCGTCCTTCTGCTTTTGCAAGGTACAGGGCAATGTCTGCATTTTTTGTTAAGCTGATCGTTTCCTCTCCCCCCTCCGGGTAGCATGAAATGCCAATGCTTGCGCTTATCGGGATTTCATAACCCCGGACATGAAAGGGTTTTTTCATAAGGGCTTTGATCTTTTGCGCAATAAGGCCGGGTTTGTGATAATCGGTGATTTCAGAAAGAATAGCGGCAAACTCATCGCCTCCCAGACGGGCGACAAAATCTTCAGCGCGCAACCCCTTTTGCAACCGATGGCTGACTTCTTTTAATAAGAGATCACCGACGTCGTGGCCAAGGGTATCATTGACGGCCTTGAAATTATCCAGGTCAATCATGAGAAGGGCAAACATATGGTTATGGCGTTGTGCCTTTGCAATCTCCCGTTTGAGGATAATCTCGAATTGCAAGCGGTTGGGCAAGTTTGTCAGGCTGTCATAGCGAGCCAGATGCTCAAGCTCTGATTTATATTCCTTTAGCTGTTTATAGCTTTCTTTTAATTCGTCTTGTGCCGTGCGGCGCTCAAGGAGTTTCCCCAATTGAAGAGCCGCAGAATTAACGAGAGACAGGAACTTATCATCGGTTTCGTGGGCATGGTCAGAGAAAAACTCTGCGATGGCGATGATCTTTGAATTACATTTTATGGGCACGCCAAAGGCGCTTTTAATGCCAGCTTTCTGTGCTTCTGCGGCCCTTGGGAAGTTAGAACTGGATTGGTTTGCATCTGACGGGATATCGGTTATCCACAAAGAGTTACCCGATAGGAGGATTCGCCCAGGAAGCCCGTAACCTGCTTGAAAATTTATTTTTCTGGTTTTTTCCTGAAAAGGGTGAAATTTTTTTTTATCCGCACAATACCAAACGCCTAAAGACGTTAGTTCTTTTGCTTTGCTATCTGACGGCACATAGACATGCCCAACAGGCCAACCGCAAAGGGTACAAATAGATTTCAAGAAGAAACGCATCGCCGTTTTAAGATGAAATTCATGTTGGGCAAACTGGGCAATTGACAAGAATAGATCCGTTTCATCGCCCCTTGCCTTTAACTCTTTATTTTGTTGTTCGAGCTGTTGGTTGGTAAGGTAGAGCTTGCGGCTTGTATTTTCTAAAATAGCCTCAGCTTCCTGGCGGGCTTTTTTTTCCCTTTCATAAGCGCGCAAGTAAAGGTTTTCGTCTGACACGGAAAATTCGACCTTACTCAAACGTTATTTCCAGGCGGCAATGATCTTCGCCCTTATGCATACACAAAGGATGCTCAATGCTTAAGTCTTTCTTGAAATGATTCGCGGCACCCTTGGTAAGGCCCATCGCTAGGTGGCATAATTTTCGAGGCGAGCGATAAAGCATGATGAGCTGATGCGGAGCGGGGTCTATATAACTGATTGTTGGCAATTCCGCATTTTCTTCCAATTTTTTGACTTCCAGGTGAATGACGCTGTCAATACTTTTTAAAAAGTCCTTCAAGTCCATGTTGGGCTGAACAAATAAAGAGTATTTCTGTGCTAAAACAGGGAACATGTATATGCCAAAGGTTTCTATTAATGTCGGCACATCTATTTTCGTCTGACGGGATAGTTCTGTGACCAGGGCGAAAAGCTCTGCATCAGAATAGGTGCCCCCAGCCGTATAGGCTCCCCCACCTTCGGGCTGTACTTTGTCAAGTAGAGCTTGCCAGGTTTTTAAACCAAATTTTTCTTCAATCATGTTATTAAAAACAGTAAATACAATCCCTTTCATGGTCTGTCTCCTGAGAAATCGATGGCATTCTCATTTGCCAACGTTAAGGCAAAAAATATCGCTATTACAACTTTGAAGCGTGAAAAATGCTTTGTCTATTAAATTATGTGATGATTCAGTCTTATAAAGATCGTTTCTCTGGAAAGGCAGCGAAAAAAAGGGAGGCTTTTCGGTTCCAGCCTTCCCTTTTCTTCTTGTGAGCTTGCTGGTTATTACGTATCGAGAAAGCTGCGCAACTTACGGGACCGGCTTGGGTGCTTTAACTTGCGCAAAGCCTTGGCTTCAATTTGACGGATTCGCTCCCGCGTGACGGCAAATTGCTGGCCAACTTCTTCGAGCGTATGGTCTGTGTTCATCCCGATACCAAAGCGCATCCGTAAAACCCGTTCTTCACGCGCTGTCAGGCTGGCTAAAACACGGGTTGTCGTATCCCGCAGATTCGCATGGATTGCGGCTTCAATGGGCAGGAGAGCGTTCTTGTCTTCAATAAAGTCACCCAAATGGCTATCCTCCTCATCACCAATCGGCGTTTCAAGGCTGATGGGTTCCTTGGCGATTTTCATTACCTTACGGACTTTTTCCAAAGGCATCATGAGCTTTTCAGATAATTCCTCAGGCGTTGGTTCACGGCCAATTTCATGCATCATCTGACGGGAGGTACGAACCATTTTGTTGATGGTTTCGATCATATGAACAGGGATGCGGATCGTGCGTGCCTGATCGGCGATCGAACGCGTAATTGCCTGGCGAATCCACCACGTTGCATACGTTGAAAACTTATAGCCCCGGCGGTATTCAAACTTGTCAACGGCTTTCATTAAGCCGATGTTGCCTTCTTGAATCAAGTCGAGGAACTGTAGCCCCCGGTTTGTGTATTTCTTCGCAATGGAGATTACCAACCGCAAGTTTGCTTCAATCATTTCTTTTTTAGCGCGGGAGGATTCCCGTTCCCCTTTCTGAATGGTCATGACGATGCGGCGGAATTCATGGAATGGCAATCCAGTTTCTTCTTCTACAGCAATCATGCTTGCGATTAATCGGGTCAAGTCTACCTTATGGCGTTCAACAAAAGTGGCCCAACCCTTACCCGTTAGTTTGCCCAAACTCTCAACCCAAGCTTCATTGATATGAGCTTTGTTGATTTGTTCTAAAAATTGCTCCCGCTTCACACCACAAGCATCCGCAAATCCAGCTAAGGCGCGTTCCTGGGAACTGATAGAGCGAATGATAGCCTGGTGCTGGCGCATCAAGTCCTCAATACGATGAGGGTGCAGCTTGATTTCTTCCATCAAGGCAATCAATCCAGCCTTAATGTTCTGATAATCCGCATCCACTTCAATTTCAGTAGACTTCTTTGCATTTGCAATCAAACTTTCCTGGCGGTTCCATAATTGGGCATACATTTCACTGTAGCGGTCCATCAGGTCGGAGACTTTTGGATACATGTTTTGCTCTACCACAGACAGAGGGGGTTCCGCAGACTGATGGTCTGTAGAAGCAGCTTCCGTCGTAGGCTTTTCTACGATTGCTTCGGCAGCTTCTGTGTCTACTATCCCCTCTTCAGTTTCCAGCAAGTCTTCGTCTTCAACACCGTCTTCATCAAAGGTTGCATTGGTATCAAGCGCGATAATTTGACGTAGCATCATGGTACCGGCATTCAATTGTTCCCGCCAGAAATCGAGAGAGCGCATTGTCAAAGGGCTTTCGCACAGTCCCCCCAACATCATTTCTTTTCCAGATTCGATGCGCTTTGCAATGGAGATCTCTCCTTCCCGGGAAAGTAATTCTACATTGCCCATTTCACGCAAATACATACGGACAGGGTCGTCTGTACGGCCAGCAGATTCGGCTGCTTCCTCATCTGCTTCAAAACCTGTTTCAAAACCTGTAAGCTCTCGGGTAGGTTGTTCAACTTCTGTGAGGGTTTCATCAACTTCGTCGCTATCGACGATGCTGATTCCCATTTCAGCAATCATTGTCATGGCTTCATCAATCTGATCAGACGACAATTGATTTTGTGGCAATGTCTCATTCAGTTCATCATAGGTAATATATCCCCGGTCTTTACCACGGGCGATCAAGCGCTTTAGGGAGGGATTTGACTTGCTCAATTCCATCAAGGGAATGTCAACCTCTTCTCCTGCGGCATCTTGGGGGTTAAGGTCTGAATTCTCAGTCTTCTGAGCAATTTTACTAGCCATAATATTAAACTCCTTTATTTCTCATCTTTTTTAAAGACAGCTTGCGTTTCTAAAAGCTGTGACGGTTGATGACCGGCTTCTCTTAACGAATAAATAGCAGTGCCCTCTGTTGCTGGCCCTTCTGCCTCTAATAGACGTTTAAGCTTATACTTTTCCCAATCTTCTGCCTGAAAGTGGGTTGCAACAACGTTGGCTGCTGCGGTTCTTTCCTCATTCATGCGGGGTTCGTGAACTGTTTTTTTCCAAACTTCCCTCCAGCCGGCCAATGCTTCTTCACGCTCCGCTGTTTCCTTTGCGAACGGCGCGAGGGAAAAAATCTGGGGCGTCAAAATTTCTGCTAATAAAGACGTAAACCCCTTTTGTCTTAAAAAATCTTGCAACTCCACGGCAGAGAGGGTTGGTTTCTCTGCCATGATAGATAACATAGCCTGGAATAGGTTGCATTCTTCTGTACCTTCGGATAACACCATTAAGGATTCAGCAGCGTCCTCTATTAATGTAGGATGATTTATCAAAGTTGCCAGTAAAATTTTGTGTCCTAAGTGATTTTTATTTGGTGGTATCCTGGAAACCACGAAAGAGGGGGGCACAGAAGCGGTTGAACTTAAGAAAGATTTAAATGGCCGCCATTGCCCCTTTCCTTGATGAGAGGAGCTTGAAATTCTTCCTTTTGGCTCCATTATAGCGAGAAGGCGGTTGTTGAGGTCTTCCCGATAAAAATGGCGCACGTCAGGGTCAGCAATTTCCTTCATCAAGTGGCCTAAATCCCGTCGCGCTATGGCCTTTTGCTCTGGTGTTGACAATACCCGGCCTTGCATAAAAATTGACCATAAAACATCTACCAATGGCTGTGGATTTTTTAGTTTTCCATGGAGTTCCCCTATCTTCCCAGAACGGATCAGACTGTCCGGATCTTCCCCTGGTGGTAGGAAGCAAAACTGAAATGTTTGGCCAACCTTCATAACGCCTAAGGCTTTTTGGGCTGCCCGGTGCGCTGCCCTCATTCCTGCACCATCCCCATCGAAGCACAGGACGGGAGTGCCTGGGCTGCGCCATAAAAGGGCCATCTGCTCCGGGGTCAAGGCGGTTCCCAGAGGCGCTACGGCAGATTTCAGGCCAGCCTGGTGCATGGCGATCACATCCATATAGCCTTCCACAATAATCAAGGCTTCTGCCAAAGGTTCCTGCTGGCGGGTAGCCGGCAACGCAAAATTATAGGCATATAAGGTTTTGCCCTTGGTAAATGCGGGTGTATCAGGCGAGTTCAGGTACTTAGGCTCCCCTTCTTTTAAGATACGGCCCCCAAAAGCAATGATCCGGCCCTTAGCATCCCAGATAGGGAACATCAACCGGTTACGGAACCGATCATAAGTGGATTTTCGCTCTTCTGCGCGGCCAATCAAGCCGGCTTCCAGCATTAACGCTTCGGAAAAGCCCTGTTTGTGAAGCGCTGCTTGCAATCCGTGTTCTGGTGCATATCCGAGTCGGAATTGAGTTATGGTTTCCGGAAGCAGCCCACGCTGTTCAAAACAGGTCCGCGCAAGCGCCCCGTGTGCCAAGGTGAGCTGCTGTTGATACCAGCGACACGCAGCTTCCATCACTTCATACAAAGCCACATCCGGTTTTGGTTGAACAGGACCTGATGCCGGATCAGGCTGGCGTTTCGGTACGTCAAGCCCCAATAGATTGGCCAACAACTCAACGGCTTCCATAAAAGGCATGTTTTGTTTATGCATCACAAAGTCAAAAATATCCCCGTGTGCCCCACAGCCAAAGCAATGATAAAAACCTTTTTCATCACTTGCTGTGAAAGAGGGGCTTTTTTCCTGATGAAAGGGACACAGACCAGAATATTCACGCCCTTTGCGTATCAGTTTCACATGGGGGCGGATGACTTCTGTGATCGTTAGTCGGTCCCGCAATGTTTGTAAAAAGGGTGCTAAATCTGACATCTTGTTACTCTTTGTCAGTTATCGGGATTCGTTAAAGAAGGCAAATGCATCCACTGTGGGATATGTGGCATCAGGGTAGCATTGCCGCATTGAAAGGGCAAAGGTTTTGACAAGGCTTCCAGACGGAGTAGTGCGATCCCCCACCCTGGCGCTGCCGTGCGCATTTCGCCGACTTCTGCGTCCCCTTGAAAAACGGGGCTTTCAAAAGACGGTGTTTCTCCTTGAATGTGAACCGGAATAAGACGTTTACGGACCAAGCCGCGGTACCGGGTCCTTGCCGTCAGCTCTTGCCCCATATAACATCCCTTGTTCCAATCGATGGCATTTAAGTCGTCAAACCCAACTTCCAGCAAAATGCCCCGGTCAACCTCCACATCGCGGCTTCCGTCGGGGATACCCAATTTTAAGCGATGAAGGTCGTAATTCTCAAAAGGCACCTGCTTCACGCCCTGGCTTTCAAAAAAACCTGGAGCCTTATCTGGAGGCAAAATGATACGGATGCCTAAGTCTGTCAATCGGGGGTCAACAAACGCGATTCCTTCCTGAAGGGTTTTTGCCACTCCTGGTTGAAAGGGAAAACCGACTGTATCCAAGGCGTTTGATCCCCATAAGGCGAAAACCTGGAAGTGATCGCTCACGTTTTCAATCGTTACGTCAGATCGCAACTTATAGAGCAACAAGCGTTTAAGAAGTGTGTCAACGCGGCTCCCTTCACACTCTATCAACCAGGTCTCTTCGCCGTTCTTAATGGCAGCAACGATAAAAAGGTCGTATTGAAACTTTCCTTGCGGACTTAACAGAGCCGCATAGATTGCCTGTTCAGAAGTGATTTTATGAACATCATTGGTTATTAATCCTTGCAAGAAAGCGCCTCGGTCCTTGCCTGTTATTTTTACGACTCCCCGGTTAGGGAGAAGGGTTGCCTGAGTCATTTAAAATTCCTTATGGTCATCAAGCATCTTTCTTTGGAAATGTCTTGGTTTGAAGAAAATTACCTATACGCCATTGGCGTATAAAATACGTTTTTTAAGCTATACTAAGCTCGTTCATAAAGTGAGTTTTTATTCTCAGCATTCCGTCATTGCGAGGCCGAAGGCCGTGGCAATCTGTGTATCTTTATCCCTTCAAGATTGCCGTGTCGTGCTTTGCGCGCCTCGTAAGGACGGAGTCGCAGAAGCTCAAAACCTCGCTTTATGGCCGGACTTGATATATTCAGATCAGCTATCCTCAACTGACTGAGTATAGGGCTTATGAAGAAATACGGCTAGCAATAATAATGCCCATCCTTATTTTGTAGGTTTAACGTCATCTCTTTTCATGATAAATTGCCAACGTTTGCTCGATAACTTTCTTTTCATCAAATTCCTGTTCAGCTTTCCGGCGGCTCAATTTTCCCATTCTTACCCGAAGCTCTGGATATTCGACCAGCGTTCTTAAAGCCTTGGCCAAGGCAATCCCATTTCTGGGAGGGACCAAAAGGCCGTTTTCCCCGGAAATAACAACCTCTCGGCATCCCGGAACGTCTGTCGTTACAATAGGCTTGCCGCAGGCCGCCGCCTCCAGCAAGGATTTAGGAAGGCCCTCCCGATAGCTGGGCAAAACAGCAATGTGCGCTTGATGATACACCTCGGCAATATCAGTGCGCGCGCCCAGCCATATCACCCCATTTTCTTCTTTCCATGCCGACAGGGTTTCTGGTGAAACGCTTGCCGGGTTTTGAGGGTCAAGATCCCCCGCTACCTGAATTTCAAGGGGGACTCCCTCTTGTTTCAATAAGCTTGCCGCTTCCACAAGCTCCCCAATTCCCTTGCTCCATAAAAGCCGACTTACCATCACAGCCTTTACGGGAGGTGAAGGGGGTTCCTCTGTAGGATAAAACGTATTTAAATCAATGCCCGACCCCCGAATAAGCTGGATTTTGTCACGCCCGACGAGGGGCGTCATCAACTCAACATCATCAGGGTTCTGCAAAATCAACGCACATCGGCGATGGGTGAGTAAAATCCTGAAGGCCAAAGCCATGAGGGGTTTTATGATGGTAGATCGTACACTGCGGTGGGTAAATAGATACCCCATCCCTCCCAAGGCGTTAACAATACGGGGAACCCGCGCCAACCGTGCGCAAAGGGTTCCATAAATAACAGGCTTTAAAGCCACTTGATGAACAATATCAGGACGAAGGCGGCGGTAAGCTCGCCAAAGTTGCCACAAGGTTTGAACTTCTGCAATGGGATTCAAGCGGGAGCGGTGAAAGGGCAAATGATAGAGGCTAAACCCGTTGAGTTGGGCTTCGATAGCAGGCGAGTTCGGGCGCTGGGTACAGTTCGTTACCACCGTTATCTCAAATCCAGCTTGCTTCGCCGCCAAAGCAAGGTTCAAACGATGGGAACAAAAATACCCCAGCTCCGTCACAAGAAAGACAAGTTTTTTAGTCTGTTCGCTCATATACCAGAGTTACCACAAGATTAAGATTCATGCAGCCTTTTGTCCTGGGCGCCTCTTTACGCCGGTTTTAACGCTCCTTTTCCTTGGTACGTGCTGACAAATTTTAAGGCAATTAACGAAATAACTGCTGCCCCTGTTAAATAAAATGCAGGGACCATATTGGATCCCATTTTATCAATCAAATATGTGACCAGGACGGGCGCTGTTCCGCCGAACAAAGGGCCGCTGATGTTGGTCGTAATTGCAATGGCGGAAAAGCGGATCGCCGTTGGAAAAGCTTCCACCATCATCGCGGCTGTGGGGCCAAAGTACCCGCCTGCTGCGATGGCAAACACCAACTGCGCCCAGAAAACCGTCGTCATATTGGATGTGTCCGTGATCAGGGAAAACAAGGGGATTGTTCCAAAAATAAAAATGAATGCCGCCCCTACCATAACCGGTTTACGGCCAACCCTGTCCGACAGCCAGGCCCCTAAAACGGTGAATACGCACACCAAAAACAGGTTGATGGTGTTAATAGTAAAAGCTACCTCTTCGGCCAGATGCAGTTGCCTGGTCATGAAGGTTGGCATATAGGTGAAGAGCATGTAGAAGCTTAAATCATGCAATAGGGTTGCCAGGACAACGACCGTGAGCGTCTTTCCGTGTTGGGTAAAAACTTGCGCCACAGGGTGTTGGGATATGGTGCCGGATTCTTGGATCTCTGTATATGCCGGGGATTCTGGAATTCTCACCCGTAAATAATATCCTACGAAGCAGATCAGGATCCCGAGCAAAAAAGGAATGCGCCACCCCCATGTGGTCAGGTCATGCTCTGGGAGGATATAGGAAAACAAGGTAGCTGTGGCAGAACCCAACAAGATTCCCGCCAAACAACTGGTGATGGCAAAGCTGCCAATAAGGCCCCGGTGTTTGGGGTCAGAATGCTCTGTGGTAAAAGTAATCGACCCGCCATAATTGCCGCCCATGGAAAACCCTTGCAGCATGCGCATAACCACCAAGAGGATGGAGGCGGAAATGCCAATTTCCTCGTAAGTGGGGAGCAACCCAATGACTGCGGTTGGGATAGCCATTAATAGGATAGCCAGTACAAGCGCTTGCTTGCGTCCGACCTTATCGCCAATGTGGCCAAAAACAACGCCACCTAAGGGCCGCACGAAGAACCCGACGGCAAACACGCCAAAGGCTTTGATGAGTTCTGTTGTTTCATCAGCCGAGGGAAAAAACAGTTTCCCCAGGATGGGGGCAAAATAGGCAAATAAAATAAAATCGTAAAATTCAAACAGGTTGCCCATCATGCTGGTCACAACCGTGCGAACCAATGGCTTTTTCATAATACGCTCCACATAAGGCTTCTTTCCTTCAAGTTAAAGGGACCTATTAACTTTAGGTTAAATTCGTTTTGATCAATAAGGGGGGATAAAGGAAATAATATCGGCCTCAGCCGAGGAGCCGAAGGGCGAGCAAGGGAAAAGTAGAAAAATGGATCGTCATCATCGTCTCAATCATTAAAGTCACGTTGGTTGATACCATAAGGAGCAAAGGGGTGTCTACTTTAATTTTTACATTCTTTAAACGTATTCTCTTTTAAGAAATTACCCTGATTTAATAAGATCGTTGCTTCGTCTTTTTCGACTGGTTCAGAAAAATAAAATCCTTGAATTCTATAAATTGAATTCCCATATTTTTTTTGCAGAAAATTTAATTGGTCTTCCGTTTCAACACCTTCTATAATTATTTTCATTCCTATTGTATTGGACATAGCAACAATTGCAGATACTATTTTTGCGTCCTTTAAGTTTTTTGTTAAATTTTGAACAAAAGTTCTATCAATTTTAATTTTATCAATAGGGAACTGTTTGAGATAATTCAAATTTGCATACCCGGTACCAAAATCGTCAATGACCAATGAAACTCCTAATTTTTTCAAGGCAATTAAAGATTTTCTAATTTCTTTTGTATCTTTAAGCAATGTAGATTCTGTTATTTCAAGTTCCAAATAACTTGGATTGATACCTGTTTCTTGAAGTATCTTCTTGACCATATCAACGATATAATTATTTTTTCCAAATTGGCAAACTGACAAGTTAACCGCAACCGTGCAGGGTGGCAAACCTTTGCTTTGCCATTCTTTTTGTTGTTGGCAGGCCGTTTTTAATACCCACTCTCCTATAGGACACATGATACCTAAAGATTCAGCTGAATTAATAAATTTATCAGGTATGATGAGGCCATGTTTTGGGTGTACCCAACGTAACAACGCCTCCATTCCTTCAATTTCTAAGGTTTGGGGATTGACAAGAGGCTGGTAGTATACTTCAAACTCGTCTCTTTCTAAAGCCGTATTCAAATCATTTTCTAAGTTTACGTATTGTAATGTTTTTTGTTTCATTCCATGGGAATAAAATATATATTTATTTCGGCCAGAATCTTTGGCCTTATATAAAGCAATATCAGCATTTTTTATAAGGACAGAAGCTTCCCTACCGTTCTTGGGGTAAAGACTTACGCCTACACTGGCCGTTACTCTTAAGGAATATCGGCCTAGTTGTAATGGCTCAGAAATGGCTTCCGTACACCTTTGAATCATATCCAAAAGGGCATCTTGATTTTTACTGCACATGACGACAATAAATTCATCCCCACCCAAACGAGCCACTGTATCATCTTTGCGCAAAACAGAGGTTAACCGATCAGAAACCGCCTTGATCAAAACATCCCCCATATCATGTCCAAGGCTATCATTAATGTATTTAAAGCGATCCAGATCGATTAACAAGATTGCTACTGTTAATTTATTGCGCTTTGAGAGCACAATGGCTTGCTCAATGCGATCTGATAATAAAAGCCGATTGGGCAGATCTGTTAAGTAGTCATGAGTCGCTTGGTGGATAAACTGTTCCTGTAATTTTTTGAGATCACTAATACTTTGAGAAACGCAGATGATGCTTTTTAATTTTTTATTGACATCCATAAGATGAGAATAAGACATTAAGATGGGTATGCTTTCTCCATCCTTTGTTCTGAGGTAGTTTTCCATACTGCTAAGTGCTTGAGGAGGGCTACTCAGAAGCTTACGATTTTCATTTTGATCTTTCTTTGCTCCAAATATTGTAAATAGATTCTTCCCCACTAATTCTTCTTCTTTATAACCAAGGATATTTATAGTTGCTGGGTTGACTCTTTGAATAATAAAATTCTTGTTGGAAACAACCAGCATGTTACTCATTGAATTGATAATGCTTTCAATATAGTTCTTTTCTGTTACTAATTTTTTTCTATATGCCTTTTCTGCATCACGAAGTTTTTTCTTTTCTATGGAAGCATTGATCCGCGCACTTAACAAAAAGGAATTGAAAGGTTTGATCAAATAATCTTCGGCACCTTCTTCAATACAACGAACAATACCGTTCATTTCCCCTAAAGCCGAAATCATAATGACAGGGATATCCTTGTAAATTTTGTTCATTCTAATATAGTGAAGAACTTGATAGCCATCCGTTTTAGGCATAATGATATCAAGCAAGATCACATCAATATTATCATGTTGCTGTATCAACTCAATTGCCTGGTCTCCATTTTCTGCAGTAAGGACTCGATAATTTTTCTTGATTAGCCAATCTTCTAGAATTGAGCGATTTATTTTATCATCATCAATGACAAGAATAAGGCTTTGTTTTCCCTTTTTTTTCTTGAAGGAAGAAGTGGTCTCGATCTCAGCAAGAGAATCCTTGTTGTCCCCCCATATCATTGGAGCCTTTTGGGGATCAAGAAGGGTGAAAGATTTTTCAATTTCTGATGAGGGTAACCCATAAGAAGTTCCCTGCCCTTCTGTGAGATGATCGTTATATAAATGAGCTGGATTTTTGATCAGAAAGCCAAACTTGGCTATGATTCTTTTTATATGTGACTCATCAATCTTACGATTATTTTGAATTGCCACAAGCATTTCCTGGATGCAATGGGTAGCTTTTCGCAAAAGCTCAACGTTTGCAGGCGTAAGTACTTTCTTACCATGCTTGATTGGATCCAAAAAAAACTCAATAAGGCCCGCTAATTTGCTAATCTTATCAAAATTAAAAGCCGCACTATTGCTTTTTAAAGAATGGAAATTCCGGAATATCAGAGAAATCTTTTCGGTGTCGGCTGCCAAATTTTCAAAGCTTGAGAGCGCGCGTTCTGTTAAAGAAAGCGCCTTTAAGCTTTCTTCAATATAGAGCGATAAGTAATTTTCCAAGTTTAATTCCAACAGTTTCCCCTCACTAACCCTCGCCAAAGTTGAAAAATGAACTGAGGCCTAATATTTCTACGCTCTGTCTAAAGGTTGAGGAAGCGCCATCCCATTTACAAGGAATGTTTTTTTTCTTAACAGCCAGCATGAATCCTAAAAGCATCTGTAAGATTGTTGTATCTATTTGCTCTACCTTCTTTGCTTGAAGAAGCAAAGGTTTCCCTACTTCCAAGGATTTATGAAGTAAATCTGAGAGTTCTGCTACGGAGCTTTTACACAAAGCTCCATCCAAAATAAGGCGACTTTGCGTATCTTGCATGTCTAATTCTACCATTTTTTGTTCCTTATCTATTCCTCTTGCTATAACTCTGACATAAAATATTTAATAAAAAACTAACCCCCCAGGGCGTGTGATCAATTGAAGGATTTTGTGGCGAACCGAAGGTCAGCGAAAGCTAAAATGGTGGGTTTCGAGAACCGTATCGCAGAATACATAGAGAGTATTTGAGAAACGGAAGCGTAAGAAACCGCCATTTGCAGTCCAAAAGACGATAATTGATCACACGCCCTAGGTTCTGTGCATTGGTCTCATCCAAATAAATGTAGTGTACAAGGGTGGGGTTCCAGCGTGTTGCATCAAGGAAGATAACACTTCAAGCTCTGATTCTTTCAACTCTTTGCTTTTATGCATACCCATGGGAACCCCTCTTTTGTGAGAGGAGCATACTTTAGCTGCTTATAGAGTGCAGGATGGTATAAAATTGCGGCATACAGCTGTGAATGATCACAGTACTTCTAAGTGCTAATAGTAGGTCTACCTTTTTCATCCAGGATCTCAAGTATTTTGGAAGGGATGCTATCTAAAGGAAGAACATAATTCACAGCATTGGCCCTTACAGCGGCCCCTGGCATTTCCCACATAACGCTAGTTTCTTTATCTTGCGCGAGGGTAACTCCGCCCGCTTGTTTGATTTGTTTCAAACCAATCACTCCGTCTTCCCCCTCGCCAGTTAGTAAAATCCCTATACTGTTTCCTTTTGCTTCCTTAGCAACGGTGCTAAATAATACATCAATTGAGGGCTGTCGCTCCTGCGTATCATCGCCATCTTCAAGCGAACAATAATAATCTGAATTTTTGCTTTTTATGCTAAGTTGGCGACCGTGAGGCGCTACATAGACATGGCCGGGGAAAAGTTGTTGACCATGCATAGCTTCTACAACCGACAAGTTGCACACTTGGTTTATACGCTTAACGAAACTTGAGCTGAATTCACTTTTTTTAAGGTGCTGGATAACCAGTACGGGAGGCAATACTTGTGGCAATTGTCCCAAAACCTGCTCGAGTGCATCTACCCCACCCATAGAGGCGCCCATAGCAATGATTTCTTTCCTTAATAAGGGGGAATCAACAAGAAGGGGCAATAGAGTGTAATTTTCAATCTTTTTGGCTTCGTCTGCAAAGGACAGGACCCGGACATTTGTTCTCGATACGTCCTTAATCGTCTTTACCAGTACCTGAGCATAGCGTTCTGGCTGGCTTAAATCGGTCGCTGTGGGTTTAGGAAGGCACTCAGCAGCCCCGTTTGCCAATGCTTCTAAAGCAACCGCACTACCTTGCCCAGTAAAAGAGGATATCATGAGAACAGGGGTAGGGCGGAGGCGCATAAGATGTTTTAGAAAAGTAATTCCGTCCATTTGAGGCAGCATAATATCTAGCGTTATAACATCTGGGTTGGTCTTTTTAATGAGTTCTCTGGCCTCATACGGGTCTTGCGCACACCCTACAATCTCAATATCTCTATCGGAGCGTATCAATTCGGCCAATATATTTTGCATAAGCTTAGAATCTTCTATAATCAGGACCTTAGTTTTATGCGAGAGGTTATCCATGTTTAAGTTATCCTTTCCTGTCTGATATTTTTTCTTCTATGGAACCCGCTGTCTCCTCCAGAGTGTCCCTCAAGTCTTCTGTTTGGCAGATGAATATTAATTTCTCCACATCCAAAATAGTAAAAATGTTACCACCATCTTGGGTTCCTATTCCCTCTATGTGATCGCTGTAGACAACGTTATAGAATTCGGAACGTGGCTTAATGTGCTCAGCAGACAATGAGATAATGTCTAAAACGCTATCTACAATAACACCAATAGACTTTTTGGCATCTTTAAGAACAATAACCACTGTAGATTCATTGAATTCTAGAGGGCTTAAATTGTATAAGGACCGCAAATCAATAAGTGGCATAATTTCATTATACACCTGAGCTAAGCCTTTTAGATAAGGTGGCATATTCATTAATTTTTTAATGTTTAAGTCCTTATAAATAAGTATTCCTTGGATTTTTAAGATATCAATAGCATAATCCTCATGATCAATAGCCAAGGCTAAGTAGTTTCTTTCTTCCGAGGGAGCAGATGAAGAAAGTGCTGTGATTTTTTTAATTAATTTGTTCATGTCAACTAAAGCTCTTCCCATCCCTTTTTAATCTTGCCTCTTGTAACTGGGGTCTCAATTCTTACTGGTTCCTGCGAGATGAGATCTGAGGTCTCTATCTCGTAAACAGGGAGCGGGCTCTTCGTATCGACTTCACGGGCACCTAATTTGAATATTGCAACCAAATCAAATAAGTGTTGCACAAGCTCTTCCAGGGCAATAGCAGAACTTGCGGCTTGTTTCACAAGTGTTCGATTTTTTTCTGTAACTTTCTCTACCTCACTCATGGCCTGATAGACATGCTCGATGCTGCTGCTTTGCTTGCTGGAGTCTGTGGTAATATTGCCGATAATTTCCGTGACTATCTCGGTAGACGCGACAATCTTTTCCATTGTGCTACCTGCCTCAGTCACTAGTTTCGTGCCTTTCATAACCATCTCAAAAGAACCGCCCGTTAAGTCTTTAATTTCTTTAGCCGCCGCTGAAGATCGTTGCGCCAACTGCCGGACTTCTGTAGCAACGACGGCAAATCCTCGTCCTTGCTCCCCAGCACGAGCAGCTTCTACGGCGGCATTGAGTGCTAATATGTTTGTTTGGAATGCAATGCTGTCTATGGTAGCTGTAATTTCAGAAACTTTATTGGCACTTTCATTAAGCTCTTGCATCATACTTATCACTTCATTGACAATTTTCCCTCCTTGCATTGCGACTTCAGAGGCAGACTGCGCCAGCTTATTCGCTTCTTTAGAATTGTCTGCTGTTTCCTTAACACTTATCGTCAGCTTTTCAATGCCGCTGGAAATTTCTTGGACAAGATTTGCCTGCCGTTCCGTACGAGTAGAAAGATCACTATTTCCTTGAGCAATTTCCCGCACGGCATTCCCAATCGCTTCGGAGGAAATTTTTATATCAAGAATTAATTTTTGTAAATTTTCTATCATCTGCTTAATGAACATTTGAAGTTCACCAAAGCTGCCTTCATGCTGAGAGATGGTAGGCGCCGTTAAATCGCCTTTAGAAATTGCGTCTAAGACCCGAATGACTTCGTGGATCACCTCCTGATAGGTCCGGGTCATTTGGTTCACAGCAGTGGTTAAGTCTTGAGCAAACCCTTGAACATCTACAATATTTATGAATCGTTTTAAGTCGCCTTTTGAGGCGCCGTACACGACCGTTTGTGTTTCTGCTATGATGTGAGCTAACGTATCCCGCATCCTATTAAAACTGTCGCTGACTTGCGTTAATTCATCTTTTGTTTCTAACTTCAGTCGTTCTGTTAGGTTACCGGCGGCAAGTCTTTCGGAGCCCTGAACCAATTGCCGGATCGCATCAATAATTGATTTATACATCCCAACGAATAGATAAATTAAAAGAAGAGCAAAGGATGCGGCTAAGGCTAGATTCAAGTAGAGAACATTGAGTAGAGAATTAATGCGAATATCGATTAGACTGGCCAGACGGCTCCCAATTGCCTCGGAAAGTTTATAAGAGATTTGGATGAGTTGGGCGTGCTGCTGTGCTAATTTTTCTGCTGATGCGGTAAATTGCTCACCCAATATAGACGTATTTAGGACTGCGTTTACTTCTACAGAGGTACTCTCAAGGTTTTGGGCCAGCTGACTAATTTCGCCCATGGCATTGGCATTATAGTCTATCACTTTTTTAAAGTGCTTCTTAATAGCTGGTAGATTGTGGTCATTCATTAAGACTTTATTAATGCTGAGTTCTTCTCGCTCAGTCTGAGATAAGGATTTCTTTCTTAAGGCCGCTTCTGTTATGAGGTTGGAAGAGGCAGCTTCTTCAATGTAAGAGGGTAAATTTGTAGAATAAGTTGCCATTAAGTAATAAGTATCCATATCAGGGTCAAGAGTTAAATTTGAGTTATCAGCTACGGTTACAATGAGTGATAAAATATCAGAAATTATAGGAGATGGATTTTCTTTGCCTTTTTCTTGCCATGCCGTTTGAATAGACTTCCATGTATCCGTTGTTTTTAAAATAGATCCATATTTTAAATCTTTTTTATTCACTTTTACTATTGCTTCATTGATGCTCTCTTCTTCGTTTATTAAAGGGCTTTTAGAAAGGGTCTTTTCTTCTTCTCTGTAGTTATTTTTCAGGTGCCGATATTTTTGGAGGTGTTCCATTAAGCCTAGGAGCGGTTCAATGTACTCGATTCCTGTGAGTTCTTTCTTTGAAAAAGTGATGTTTGTTAGAGAGACGTTTACAATTTGCAGAATAAGTACCAATATAATTGAAACAGAGATAGTGCCCATTATTAAAAGTTTTTTAGAGTAATTCATTCCATTTATTAGCTTAACAGCTGGTTTTACGATATTCATAAACTTTTACCTTTCTCAAAAAATAAAACTAACAATTCATAAGGTTCTTTACCTGAAGTAAACTTACCATCCTATTGTCTATTGGAATTAATCCTTGAATATGATTTGTGAGAGGCGATCTATTTGTTTCTGGTATAGGCTGGATATCTCCCTGCTTTAGGGTATGAATGCCTGAAATCGAGTCTGCGATGATACCAAACATTCGACTGCGTCCTTCTCTTGGTATATTTAATAAAATTGTAAGCGTATTATCCTTGCAGGTGCACTTTCCTAAGCTAAATCGCTCAAGCAAATCCATAATGGGGACAATGGTACCGCGAAGATTGATGATGCCCTTAATATAAGGTGGGGAATTGGGGATGGCATTGATGTAATCCCAAACTTTAAGTTCATTAATGTCAGAAATGGGGATGCCATATTCCTGGTCGGCAATAAGAAAGCTCATAAATTGCACAGGGTGCTTCGCATTTCCTGTTTCTAACAGTTTATTGGGAGTATTTTGCGCCTGAGATATCTCTTCTCGGAATGTCATATCTATAGATGTTTTTCCCTCTTGAACATTGCTGACCGCCAGATCTAATATTTCATCTGAATCCAAAATAAGAGCCACACTGCCGTCACCTAAAACAGTCACGCCAGATATTCCTCGGATTTTCTGGTAATTATCTGCAATATTTTTAACCACGGCTTGTTGCTGTATGGATAGCAATTCGTCCACCGGAAGGGCGTATAATTGGTTATTGGCCTCAAAGAACATTGTATATTTAGGGGAGGCACAAAGTTCATTTGATTGATAGGAAAATATTTTGCTTAATTCGACAATAGGCAAATAATTACCTTCTATCTGATAAAGCTTCGTTGTTTGATCCAATACTGAGAGACAGGCAGGATCATATTTAGAAATCTTTATGATATTGCTGACAGGGACTACATAGGTTCTATTGTCAACTTTTATTAATTGGCAATCAAAAATAGCCAACGTAAGGGGTAAACATAATTGAAAGGTTGTTCCTTGGCCAGGAGACGTATGAATGTTAATACTGCCGCTTAATTCACGTAAATTGTTATATACCACGTCCAAGCCAATTCCTCGGCCAGAAATATCGCTAATTGTTTTTGCTGTGGAAAACCCAGCCTTGAAGATAAGGTGGAAAATCTCTTGATCACTTAATTTATCATTCTCGTTAATCAGTCCCTTTGCCAGAGCCTTTTCTCGAATGGTTCCGACATCCAGGCCGATCCCATCATCTTTAATTTCGATATAAATTTTTTCACCTGTTTGATAAGTGTCAATTTGAATAGTCCCGACAGGAGCTTTTCCCTGGGCTTCCCTGATAGACGGCAATTCTATTCCATGATCTACGGCATTTCGGATCAAGTGAAGTAAGGGATCTGTAATTTTTTCAATGATAAATTTGTCTAGTTCTGTTTGTTCCCCAGTGATAAGGAGCTGAATTTTTTTTCCTGTTCGTTCTTCCAAGTCGTGGACTAAGCGCTCACATCTGCTTAATATTACGGAAAGAGGGAGCATGCGGATTTGCATTACGTTTTCCCTTAATTCCCTCAAATTATTTTCCAGAAGCAGCATTCCCTCGGAAAGCCGTGAAAATGTCTCTGCTGCATAAACGTCTTTACTGACTTGGCTTAAAATTGATTTGGTGATAACAAGCTCACCCACCAAATTTAAAAGGCTATCAACTTTCTTGGTCGAAATCCGAATTGAGGTAGGCCGCAGGCCCAATTCTGTTTCTTTTCTTGGATTAGAGGCCAGTGATTGATCTTTTTCTGG
This sequence comes from Alphaproteobacteria bacterium, assembly GCA_021323455.1. Lineage (GTDB taxonomy): Bacteria > Pseudomonadota > Alphaproteobacteria > Paracaedibacterales > VGCI01 > VGCI01. The sequence continues at coordinate 30,172 of JAJONN010000004.1, forward strand.
CACAGGGGGGGCTGCAAGCTCCATTGGGGAAGAGGGGGATAAATTGTTTAATTCCGATAGAGGAATGATTTTCAGGTTGGCATCAGTTCCTGCTAAGAAAAAAATATTTTTTATGGTGTTTAATTCAATATCTCCCTGTACTTGAATCTCCCATTTTAAATAGCAATCTGTAAAAGTAAAGTCAGGAAAGGGGTGTAATCCGCTTATATCAGCTTGTACCTCCACCACTCCCAATTCTTCCAAGGAATTGAACAAATCAAGAGGTTCAATATTTTCTTTTAATAGGCCTGGCTCGGGATGGAAGAGAATACGCCACCCCTTCGTAATGCTCGTTTTCTGGCTTTCCGGGAAGAGCGCAGCTTTTTGCTCCAAGATAGAAGGGTTTTCCTTAAGTTTCTCAGATCCAGTGATAAAATTGGTAAATACGGTTATTAAGCTTTTGGCATATGTCTCATCGACTGGTTGGTGATTTTGTATACTCAGCAACATATGGCGGATACAGTCAATGACCCTTAGCAATTCCTTAACTATAGAAGGAGTAACCAGTTGTCTTTCGTCTTGAATAGGCTCAAAAAAACTTTCGATAGTGTGGGATAATTGGCTAATAATGTTAAAATTGAAAGCAGCGCTATTGCTTTTTAATGAATGGAATGTTCTCAATATTATAGAAATGTTTTCTGAATATTTATCGTCGCCTTCAAAATCGATGAGAATATCTTCCAATAATTGAAGCATTTCTAAACTTTCTTCAATATAAGACTGTAAGAAATTCTTCAGATCTATACCCATTACGTCTCCCAAGGCTTTTTGCTAGATCCCATAAAGAGGCTTAATTATAAAGCCCCCTCTTCAATTCTTCCATGCTTCAACTCTTTTTATTTAAGCATGGAAAGGGTTTCTAAGAAGTTAAGAAACCTGACTTTGATGTAATAACTCGAGTTTTGATTTAGAAGTCCTCATCCCGAAGGAGTGCAGCGACTGGGGCGATTCAGGCTGTTTTCGATGTCTCAATTTTTGTAAACTGCTTCGTGGTTTTTCTAAATTGCCGCGTACCTCCGACCCTTGCGCAATTGGATCTTTGTTGTTTTTTATTAATCCAGAACTGAAGTTAATCCTTTTCCTTGGTAAGGCTCCTCTTCTTTCAAAGGGGCAATTGCTTTTTTTCACTAATTTTTAGCTAAGCACACAGGTCCTAGAGATTGTGAATGACTGGAGGGGCAGAGTATCCTTCTCCCCCGCCATGCGAAGATAAGAGTGTATATTCAACTAAAAAGTTAATCTAATAACCCCTAAAATTTCTTCGATACGCTAAAAAAAACTTTAGAAGCCATCGTATTTGTCACTTTCCCAGAAGAATCTTTAACTTTAAAGTATTTCTTATTGGCGGTAGTGGTGGATATGTTAACAGAAAGGGATATACCCCCCCAGCTTTCTGGTAATTTATAATTTAATCCTGTCCCAAAGACCGCATAGTTGAGAACTGTATAATTTCTGGTATATGAGTATCCCCCAAGAAGTTGGAATTGTAATTGATCATCAATGAAGGAAATGGGAAGGTTAATACTAGCTTCAGTATACCATGAGCCTTTTGAATTTCCGTTTGGGGTGAGGGGAACGGCAAAAGTTGGGGCAAAATTTTGGTTCACACCACTGCGATTTGTAACAGAATACGCTAAAAATAAGGAAAAAAACTTATACGTAACTCCTGGTATAATTTCTAAATAATCAAATTTATCTTTCGTTGGTAGCGACGCATAAGCCCCTGGATAACTTGTATTTCGAATCTCTAATTTTAATGAAAGATCATTATCTCGCTTATATACATAACCAGCAAAAATACAAAGTTCCAGGCCGCTTCCATTAGATGCTGTCGTGTTACTAACATTAGATCCCCATGCCCCCCCATAAAGCCCCTGATCGTTTTTTTGACTTACAGTGAACCCTCCTTGAGCAGCTGGCCCTCCTAATGTTTGCGTTTGACCACGAAACAAATAATCAGTGATAAGAGTCATGTCTCCCGATAGATCAACCCATTTATTAAAAGGAGCGTTTTGGTTTCCACTCCCTGAAGTATGAGATGGCGCATGTTTGGCTCTCTCTCCTCCCTCAATGTCAGAAACCGTATAATCCCGTGCTTCTTTATAATCTCCGTCAGCATGGGTTGGCGTTAAAAGCACTAGGGAACAAACAAGGACTTGTAAACGCATTTTCCTTATCTCCTTTATATTTCACAGCATAGTATTGATTTATCTAAATATTATTATAATTGCATCATATTTTCCTGACAACTGTCAATAGGTTCTGACAAGATACAGGTCACATCTGTTGATGAAAAGAAGGCAATACCATTGATTTTCTCCTTCGCGCCAAAAGATATACAGACGATGGCTTTGAATCCATAGGCCGTTTGCGGAACCTTCAACGGCTTGAGTTGGATGACTTACCTAAAATTTCTGGCTTTGCGCACTTAATGGGCTTACAGAAGCTTCAGCAGCTTAAAGTAAGCCACTTGCGCTAAGTGGTGGATAATGATCTTGAGCAATTAAGTGGCCTTGCTGCCCTTCAGCAACTTAAACTGCCTATGTATTCACCCGATAACCCCAAAGTGACAGACACTGGCCCTTGCCCCCTTCCGTGACAGAGAGTGGAAGAGAGACGTAAAACAAGGTTCCTTTGGGCTGTCACGGCAAGGTAAACAACGGCTTTAACAGCCTGAAAGTCCTTAATCAAGCAGCAGCGTCTTGTCTGTTATCATCATTTGATCCTCGACGGAAAGGCTGTAAAGAGGGTGTTGCCAACAGGCGCCGGATGATCCAGAAGCCTGTGTAAAAAAGGGGTGTGCTACAGACCGTAAAGAAAAGCTTGAAGAGGTAGCTGTTTGCGATCAGTGTCCCCATGCGCTCCATGGGTAGGACCCCAAATAAAGTCATGATACAAATGACAACGCTTGTATCAATGAGCAGGGATATCGCCGTACTCCCATTGTTGCGAAGCCACAGCCACTTACTTCCTGTCCATTTGCGAATCCCTAAATAGATAAAAATATCAAAAGCTTGAGAAACATAACAAGCAATCATGGATCCGATAAACGCAACATTATAAGAGCCAAATACATTGTGAAACGTATCATTAGTAATTTTAGACCAAGATGTTGCTTCAAGCTGGTCCATACCTGCAATAATAAAAGCCACAAAGAGGCTCATGCTTACTCCAAGGCGGACGCAGAAATTTGCTTTTTCTTTTCCATAGAATTCCGTGATGAGATCTGTGAGTTGAAAGGTCAGAGGATACACCATGGCTCCAACGGATAACTCAAACGTGTGGAAAGAAAAAAGAGGCAAAGAAACAAATTTCTGGTAAATTAGGTTCCCTATGACGATGAGGACTGAAAATAAGACGCACAGGGTGGTATAGATTTTATCAGAGGTGCTCATGGTAACCCTAGGGCTTGTCATTAATGATCGTCTCTTGGTCTGCAAATGGCGGTTTCTTACGCTTCCGTTTCTCAAATACGTCTTTGTATTCTGCGATACGGTTCTCGAAACTCACCATTTTAGCTTCGCTGACCTTCGGTTCGCCTCAAAATCCTTCAATTGATGACACGCTCTATTCTTTATGTATATATATTTATTTTTATTTATCTAACGATTTGGTTGACCAAACGCTCAAATTCATCTTCTGTTTCAGCGTTGGGGGCTGGAGCTGGAGCGATCGGGCCAAAGTCCGAGATCTCGTCGAAATCCTCGCGGGCCCCTTGGTTCCCGTCTTCAGTTGTCTCGATTCCTTCAAGGGCCAGATTTCCTTCAGGATGGCCTCCTTCACCATAGACAGATTTCATGAAAGCAGCCCAAACTCGGGCTGGAAGGCGCCCGCCCGTCGATTTCTTAGCCATGGGCTTGTTGTTGTCATTGCCTGTCCAGACACTCGCAACAAGGTCAGGTGTATAGGCCACAATATAAGCGTCAGTGTCTCCATTACTCCCTGTTTTTCCATATTGATCACATTGGTGAGCATATGATTCATTTGCCTTACATACTTGGCGTCAACAACAGGGTTAGCTGATTCGTTAAGGCGTTGATAAAGAATTGTTCCTGCTTTGTCCCTGATGGACAGAATGCCATAGGGCCATACGCTCATGCCATTGTTTGCAAAGGTCCCGATCGCGGCTGTAAGGTCAAGGAGGGTTACGCCTGTCGTCCCAAGGGCCATACTGAGGTCTGTCACAATTTGGCCGTTGATGCCCAAACGCCGGGCAACTTCAGCCACCCGTTGGGTTCCAACTTGCTGGGCCAGGCGAACAGTAACAGTGTTGACAGATTTTGCAAGCGCTTCGGTAAGGCTCCAGTCCTCGCCTTCCAGGTAGCGGTAACGGTGCTTGCCAAAGTTTTTGGGTGTCCAGTTCCCAACCGTAATAGGTTCGTCCGAGATGCGGCTTTCAGGCGTCATCCCGTATTCCAGAGCCGCCAGATATACGAAAGGTTTCCAGGCAGAGCCGGGTTGCCTTAAGGCTTGCGTTACCCGATTGAATTGGCTGCTCTGGTAGCTTTTTCCACCAACCATGGCCCGGACAGCCCCATTGGGCGTCATGGCAACCATGGCGATTTCACTGGTTTTTAGCTCCTTACCCATCTCTTCCAGTAGGCCAATGGCAGCATCTTCAGCTTTCTTTTGCATAGACAGATCAAGGGTGGTGATAACGACCAAATCTTTATCCGAAGTGGCTACATAGTTGGAAAGCGAATCATAAACCCAGTCCGCAAAGAATTGATGACCATTTCCGGTTGTTGGCGCCTGGCTTTGTTGTGCATCGGCCTGGCGCATATACTCGTCGGCCGAGCGGATATAGCCCGCTTCCTGCATCTGGTCAAGGACAACCTTGGCGCGTGCCCTTGCCCGCTCCGGGTGGGCCGTTGGGGAGTATCGGGAAGGTGCCTTGAGCAAGCCCGCGATGACGGCGGCTTCATACACGGAAATTTCACGGGCGGATTTCTTGAAATATTTACGGGCTGCTGCGTCAACGCCGTAAGTGCCAGCGCCGAAATAGACGCGGTTCAGATAAATGGTCATAATCTGGTCTTTGGTAAAGCGCCACTCCAGCCAGACGGCCATAATTGCTTCTTGAATTTTTCGCCGTAAAGAGCGGTCATTATGACCATAAAGCCCTTGGGTCATGAGGAAATTTTTTGCCAGCTGCTGTGTAATGGTTGACCCGCCTTGGACAACGCGGTGTGCCCGGTAGTTTGTGTAGGCAGCCCGAACCAGACCAATGAGATCAACGCCAAAGTGGCTGTAAAAGCGGCGGTCCTCAATGGCCATGAGCGCTTGGGGAATATACGGAGAAAGCTCTTGAACGCGGATCATATCCTCATACAAGTCGCCATAGGTTCCGATCACCGTTCCATCCTGGGTCAAGATGGTCACGCTGGGACGTCGGGCTGTTGATTGGAGGTGGTTGATATCTGGCAAGTCATAGCTGAACCAAAGGACGACCAGTCCGCCAAAGCACAAGGCCCAAATGGCCATGGTCAACAGCAAACGCAAGATCACCCACTTTATAGAAAGACGGCCCCATCCTTTCCGGGGCGGTTGTTTGCGGCCTCCCCCCCCTCTGCGGCTTCCCCCACCGCTCTTTGACTTGCGTTTTGGGGTTGGCCTGCTTTGAGCAGAAAAACGCGATTCACCCTTCCCGCCTGACAATGTAGGACGTTCAAAGCCAAACAGGGGAGGGGGTTGCTTCGCCACAAGTTACCTTAATGTAAAATTCTTTAATAATGATATTATTAAAGTAATAGTCGTTTATATACCATTAAGCATCCAGGTTGACAACTTTTAAGGCATTGCCTTGGATGAAGTCTCGCCTGGGTTCCACAATGTCCCCCATCAAGGTGGAGAAAATTTCTTCTGCTTCTTCCAGGTGAGTAAGCTTGACTTGAAGAAGGGTCCGGGCTTCAGGATCCAGGGTTGTTTGCCATAATTGCTCCGGGTTCATTTCCCCTAATCCTTTATAGCGGCTCAAAGCGATGCCTTTACGGCCAACTTCCAGCAAGGCTTCTGCTAAACCGGTAGGGCCTGTAACTGCTATTTTCCTGTCCTTGGAGTCAAAGTGTGCAGGCGCCATGAAAAACTCTTTCAGGCTTGGAAGAAGCCCATGCAAGGCCTTAATTTCAGGAGAGATTGTCAAGGCGTTGTCCAAGCGCCAGGATTCTGAGACGCCTGTCAACGTGTAGGTGGCAATGACATCCCCGTTTTCGGCGCGGACCAATGCCCACGCTGGTTTTTTTGCAGTCGCGCCGTTCAAACGGGCAGCCTGGTCAGCTTGGTTTAACGCTTGTGTAACCGGGGCCAGGTCCATGGTTGGGTTTTGGAAATAGCCGCAGAGAAAAGCTTGTTCCAGGAGGTTGATATTGTTGACCCGACGGGTTAACCCTGAAAAACCATGGCGCGCTCTCAAAGCCAGGTCAGCGAGATGGCGCAAATCCTGGCCTGTAATCACGGATCCGTTGGCGAGCGTCAGGCGCGATTCTTCAACAGCTGAGTCTAAAAGATACATTTCCATTGCCCGTTCATCTTTTAAATAAACTTCTGATTGGCCACGCTTGACTTTGTAGAGGGGGGGTTGGGCAATATACAAGTAACCCCGTTCAATCAAGGGGCGCATTTGGCGGTAAAAGAAGGTCAGCAAGAGGGTGCGGATGTGGCTCCCGTCAACGTCCGCGTCTGTCATAATAATGATTTTATGGTAACGGGCTTTGTCGGGAGAAAAATCTTCTGGTCCAATCCCTGTCCCCAAGGCTGTAATCAAGGTCCCAATTTCTGCAGATCCCAACATTTTATCAAAGCGAGCGCGTTCCACGTTCAAAATCTTACCTTTGAGAGGCAAAATTGCCTGGAAAGACCGTTCCCGTCCTTGTTTGGCAGATCCGCCTGCGGAGTCCCCTTCCACGATGAAGATTTCGCTTTTTGCCGGATCTTTTTCCTGGCAGTCTGCGAGCTTTCCCGGCAGGGAGGCCATATCGAGAACACCTTTGCGCCGGGTGAGTTCGCGAGCACGCCGGGCCGCTTCCCGCGCAGTTGCCGCTTCCAGGACCTTGCTCACAATAACTTTTGCATGAGTAGGGTTCTCTTCAAGCCATTGTTCCATGGCTTCTGAAACAATCGTTTCCACAACAGGGCGTACCTCAGAAGAGACGAGCTTATCCTTGGTTTGGGAAGAAAATTTTGGGTCAGGGACCTTGACAGAAAGGACGCACGTCAAGCCTTCACGAACATCTTCGCCTGTGAACGTAAATTTTTCCTTTTTGCCTTGGGGGCTGGCTGTAACAAAATTGCCAACCATGCGGGTCAGCCCGCCTCGAAGCCCGGCGAGATGGGTACCTCCATCCCGCTGGGGGATGTTATTGGTGAAGCACAAAGTTGTTTCATGGTAACTGTCTGTCCACTCCATGGATAACTCAACGGTAATATCCCCTTGCGTTTTTGAGATACTGATAGGGATGGGGTGCAGGGGGGTCTTTGCTTTGTCCAGGTAGCGGACAAATTCAGTGATGCCTCCCTCATAGTGGAGGGTTGTCTCATAAGGCGTATCTTCCCGCTCATCTTTTAAGATAATGTTAACCCCGGAATTTAAAAAGGCAAGCTCCCGTAATCGATGTTCTATGGTCGCCCGGTCGAAAACCGTTTGCGTAAACGTTTCCTGAGAAGGCAGGAACCGCACTTCCGTGCCTGTCCGGCCGCCTGAATCCCCCACAACGCGAAGAGGGGCATCCGGGACGCCATGGGAGAAATGGAGGATATGCTCCTTGCCGCCGCGCCAAATGCGCAAATCCAGGACTTCCGACAAAGCATTGACGACAGAAACCCCAACGCCATGAAGACCGCCAGAAACTTTATAGGAATTCTGGTCAAACTTACCACCCGCATGGAGCTGCGTCATGATCACTTCGGCGGCAGATACACCCATTTCGGAATGAATGTCAACGGGAATGCCGCGCCCGTTATCTCGGACGGTAACGGAACCATCCTGATTGATGACCACGTCAATACGGTCGCAATGACCCGCTAAGGCTTCGTCAATGGCATTATCAACAACTTCATAGACCATATGGTGCAAGCCTGTTCCATCGTCGGTATCTCCGATGTACATGCCAGGACGCTTGCGAACGGCGTCAAGACCTTTCAAAACTTTAATAGATTCGGAGGTATAATCTTCAGAATTATTGTTTTGAATTTCAGGCTTTTCTGTCATTTTTTCTCATTCCCTGGTTGTTTAAAATAAACTGCTCTATGGACTATTCATTACGGTTGCATTGTGGACTGTCAAAAATTGAGCCTGGCCGTTCAGGTCATGGAATGATGACCGATCCGTCCCGGTCATCCAAACTTGCAGAGGCCCCTTTGAGTCCTCGTGAGAAAGTGCCACCAAAGGATGACAAATCTCCTGAAATAAAACCAGGCGATGTTGATCATCCAGGTGTGCCGCAACATCATCCAGTAACAAGATGGTGGGGCAGGAACGGTAACTTTCCTGTATCCTGGTAAAAGCCAGGGTTACAGCAAGCAAGAGCATCTTCTGTTCTCCTGTGGAGCATAGCTCTGCTGGAAGCTGTTTGGCAAGGTGGTGGACTTGAAAATCACTTCGGTGAGGGCCTGTGCTGGCCCCTCCTGCTCCATCATGAGGGCGGGTTGTTTTCAGCTTTTCTGCATACCTATCTTCAACAGCAAGGGCCGGCTGGTTTGCCGCCCAGGTTTCCACTTCCCCCTTCATTTCGGCGTGAAATTGAGGAAAAAGATAGGATTTGTCTTGTCGTTGGGCTTCTCTCAAGCTTTTCACGACTTGCTGCCGCGCAACAACGATAGCGACGCCATCTTCCGCCAGGTAACGTTCTAGGGTTGATACCCACAAAGGATCATAGCGTCCTTCCCGCAAGAGGTGCGCCCGCTCCCGTAAATGGTGCTCATATCGATGGACACGGGCCGCATGGGTTGGGTCTAAAGCATACGCCAATCGGTCAATAAACTTTCGGCGCGTGGAAGCGCTTTCCAAAAACAAACGGTCCATTTGGGGTGTAACCCAGATGACGCTGACCCAATCTGTGAGGGATGCCTGGCTCTTGGCGGGTTCGCCATTAATTTTGACAAGGCGGCGCTCACTTCCCGCAGCTGTATAATCGAGACCTGTTCCTAATTGAGCAGATCCAAAGCTTGTTTCTACGGTTGCGGCGATCGCCCAGGAAGGAAGACCAGACGGATTCTGGTTGAACCTTTTTAAATTCGCGACCTGGGATAATTTAATGCTGCGTAAGCCCCGACCCGGCGATAAGAAGGAAATGGCTTCCAGTATATTTGTCTTTCCCGCCCCATTAGGCCCTGTCAAGACGACAGGGCCACTTTGAAGCGGCAAGTCTAGCTCTTGATAATTGCGAAACTGATGCAAGACAAGACGGGATAAGCCGCTCAAGCGGCTTTGCTGATTGATCGACCAGTACTCTTGGGTACGTGGCACGTGCTAGACCCGCATAGGCATAAGGACGTAAGTCGCCTCTTTGTCAGTCATCCCTTTAATAATGGCGGGCGCATCTCCATTGCTCAAGACAACTTGGGCTTCATCTTCATCAATTTGTTGGGCAATATCCAGTAGATATCGCGCATTAAAGCCAATTTCGATGGGCGTATCATGGGGAAAGTCGATTGTCATTTCTTCCATCGCATTGCCTAAATCATGGCTTGCGGCGGATAA
>JAJONN010000058.1 GCA_021323455.1 Alphaproteobacteria bacterium
CTTGAACCAACAGGAAGCATGAGGGCTGCTGTACCTCTCCCCTTGTGGGAGAGGTCGGCGCAATTCGCGACAACGGAGCGAAGGGCGACGGGTGAGGGGGATTAAAGCTCTCCAGTTGTATCCATGTTTGAGTAATATGATCCCCTCACCCGCCATTTCGCTTGCGCTCATGGCGACCTCTTCCACAAGGGGCGAGGTATAAACAGCCCTGACCTTTAAGAGGCCAAAATTAAATATACAACGCATTAATTTTATTTAATCCCAGAATGGTGAGGATTAAAATCCAGTACACTCTGATAAACGAGGGGGGTTCCTCGTACCGCGAGGTGCCTTTGTTCCAAGGGTAAGACCCCATTATTTAAGGGAGCTATTGATTTTTCTTTCTCTCTATATCTCTGGTTAGGACATTAAAGAAAGCGCCTCATCAGCGCTCATCTTTAAAAAGGTTGGGTTGTTTTTTAAGAGTTCCATAAACTTTACACGGTAGGTGTTATAGAGAGAGACAAATTGGTTATTTTTGGGATTCGCCTTATTTAGGAGGTCGGAATCTTCCACATATTTCTTAAAAAGGATAATCGCGTCGTCAGGGTTCATTGCCACGAGAAGCTGCCCTATTGTCCGGGAAGTTTGGAAATGCATCCAATCGATAGGCGTGTTCCAATTACCCCCCCACTCCGGGAATCCATGCTCTTTAAAAATTTTTATGACAGCATTGCCTTTTTCACAGGACTCAATCATTCCGGTGCGAAGGTTCGTACGGTTTATGTAAGAACAGCCTGATTGAGGAAGTATCTTTGCATTTCCCTCTCCTTGTATATGTTTATCGTCTAGAAAGGATATATAAGGATTTTGAGGGGGGTTAAGATCAATGGCTAAACCATAAGAGTGGATAGAAGGAAGCCCTCCACCTGTAATCTCTCGAAAGTTAAAGCTCGAGCTATTGTTGTCAGCCATGGATTTCTCATCATTGGCCCCATAGTCTTCCATAGGACAAGCTTTATGAATGGGAAAGTTTATCTGATAAAGTTTTTCAAAAATCATACACACATAATTGGCGGCAGCTTCTAAAACAACGATTTTCCCATCGTGCTTCCTCTCACCGTTAAAAGACCAAGAATTCTCATTATCTTTTTTAAGATAGAAATAAGAAAATTCTACAGCCCTAAGGCGATCAAGGGGAACCGGACACCCTTCTTTCCACACGCCTGCTTCCTGCATCGCCTGCTTTTCATTTTGCGAGAGTTGTCTTACCTTAAAGCTATTTGGGCTATTTTCAAAATTTATTGCATTCATGGCAGCGCCTCCTAATATTAGAACAATTAACCCAGTATAATAAGATACGCTTTAAACCTTGACGTGAATTTAGACATTTTTCTCTCCTTGCAACGAATGATTATTATCTATTAAGCGAGATAGTTTTGAAAGGGAAGCAAAAGAAAGCCATGTTGGGCGTCAATGATTATTTGGGAGGGTCACTGCCGATATTCCCCCTCTTGCTCAAAATAAAATGCTTTAAATCTTGACCCGTCAAGGGAAAAAAAGTCGCAAAAGAAAGTCCGGGAGCAATTAGAGCAATTGCATGCGCTGGAAGTCGGCGTGCGCGTTAACGTGGCGATTGCCGATGGAATCCCAACTCAGTATTGATCGGGGAGGAAGTTTCATTGAGAACATGCTCAGAATGGTTTCAAGCTCCATTCTGTTACATAAGATTCTAAAAACACCTCTTTTCCCCTATGGTATATTATAAACCCGACTTATGAGTTAGAATATTTGTAAAACAACAGGTTAAAGATGATTGGGTTAAAGATGATTCTGAGTGCTTTTTAGTTGTCTTCCTGAGGCTTAGATTTTGTTCGTCCTCGCATTAGCGAGGCGTTGCAAAATCTTAGAACCCGGGATCCATGTATCCTCTATACTACTGAATAAACTTAAAAACACATGGATCCCGGATATTAAGCTTTTGTAACGCTTTTGCTGCGCAAAAGACGAACAAAAGCTAAATTCCAGGATGACAGCCCTTTTTTAATCCATAAGTATACCTCCTCTCGATTTGAGAGGAGGTTTGGCTTTTATTTTCTCTTTGGTCAAGCTTAATTTGGTTTTTTATTCAGGCGCTCGCTCTTCTGCCGGATCCTCACTTGTTTATTAAGCTCAGCTTGCTCTTTTATGGTTAGCTGAGGTTTGCTAGCAGGTTTTCCTGCTCCTGCAGAAGCCTTAGGCGGGATAGATTTTGCCGTTTCCATCTTTGGTTGTTGTGTAAGTTTGGACGTGGCCTTCTGCGTTGCAGCCTTCTGTGTTCCTTTTTGTGCATCCATTGCCTGTTGATCAGGTTTTTTTATCCAGCTGTCACCGGCTTTGAGCTTGTTCTTAGGAACACCAACACCTTTTTTGATGGTGTTTATATCTGTGTCTGTAGCAAGGGTTGCATAAGGGCTGAGGGCTAAATAAGCCATGGCAACAGCGCCGAATAGGGGGGATGATTTTTTTGAGGGCATTGGAATCTCTTAAAGTATGTTAAAAAAACAGGGTTCCAAGAATGAGTATAGGTTTTTTTCCTTAATACTTCGCTAATTTACAGAATGTTAAGGAAATAAAACCCGTTATTTTCAAATTTTTCTTGCCAAGCTTTTCTTAAAGACATTGAGGAAGAGGTTTGATATAGTTTTCCGCGGGAGGCTGCTCTGGACGTATTCCTTGCTAACCTGGTCAGGTCCGGAAGGAAGCAGCCATAACGAGTTCTATACGGGTCAGGGTTTAGCCTCCCACAGTTTGCGTAATACAGGTAATGGTTTTTGAAAGATAGATGACAGCGCTGATGACCCAACCTCCTTTGCCTCAGGCAACTTCAAAAATGCCTTACCGTGTTTTGGCGCGTCAATACCGTCCCCAAAAATTATCTGAACTGGTAGGCCAAGAGCTTTTGGTCAAGACCCTTGCGCAAGGCATTGAGCGTAACCGTCTTCCCCATGCGTTCTTGCTGCATGGCATCCGGGGCGTTGGCAAGACAACGACAGCGCGCATCCTTGCCAAGGCGTTGAACTGCCTTGGTGTTGACGGGCAAGGCGCGCCGACGCCAGACCCGTGTGGTATATGCGACTCGTGCGTTGCCATTTTAGAAGATCGGCATCTGGATGTTGTTGAAATGGATGCGGCCAGCCGGACAGGCGTGGATGATGTTCGAGAGGTGATCGAAGCAGCCCGGTACAAGGCCGTCAATGGGCGTTACAAGATCTATATTATTGACGAAGTCCACATGCTCTCAAAAAGCGCCTTCAATGCTTTGTTGAAGACGCTGGAAGAGCCGCCCCCCCATGTCAAATTTATTTTTGCAACGACTGAAATTCGCAAAGTCCCGGAAACCGTTTTGTCCCGCTGTATGCGGTTTGACTTGAACCGTATTGATCCCCAAACTCTCTTTGATTATTTTATGGCCATCATCCGTAAGGAAGGCTTGGCGATTGAAGAAGAAGCCTTGTCGCTTATTGTTCGGGCGGCAGATGGGTCTGCCCGGGATGGCTTGTCTTTGTTAGACCAGGCCATTGCCTTATCAGAAGGCGTCCTCACAACAGCAACCGTCCGGGACATGCTGGGGTTGGTGGACCGTGGCCTCGTATTTGGCGTGTTGACGGCTCTTTTCCAAGGACACGTGGGAGAAGCGCTGGCGCAGGTCCGTGACCTGTATCGTCGGGGGGGGGACCCTGTTGTTTTTATGGAAGATCTTCTCGATCTCGTGTATTGGCTCACCTGTTTAAAGACAGCACCCCACCTTCAGCAAGATGCAACATGGCCAGAAAGCGACCGCCGCCAGGGGGCCGAGATCGTCAAAACGCTTAGTTTGCCAGCCTTAATGCGGGTTTGGCAAGTTTTGCACAAAGGATATGAGGAAGTATCGCGGTCGCCCTTGCCCTCCCAGGCTGCAGAAATGGTCTTGGTGCGTGTTGGGTATTTAAGTGATCTCCCTCAAGCGGATGAGCTTCTGGCAGCTATTCAAGGGATGCCTCGATCTTCCCCGACAGGTCCTTTGGCAGGTGTAGCCCCAGAATCAGCAAAGCCTTTAGAACCGATGGTGCCTTGTGTAGAACCCGTTAGCGTCCCTAAAGATGAGCCGAGCAGTGAAGAGGCGGAGGCAACGGTGCGTGAAGCGCCTGTTGCGCTGTTGGCCCCAATGCCGCCCAGTTTTACAAGCCTTTTAGAGTTGGTGAAGGATGCAAAAGAACCCATTTTGTATAGCCATATTCTTCAAGATATCCATCTGGTGTCTTATGCGCCTGGAGCCATGACCATTCGTCTGGCCGATACAGCCACAAAGTCGTTACCGACGCAATTGCGCCACGTGTTGGAACGGACGACGGGACAGCCCTGGGTTGTGGACGTTGCTGTAGAGGGAGGCGAACCGACGCTTGCCCAGCAAAAAAAAGCTGACCATGAGGCCAAAGTTAAAATAAGCCAGGAACATCCCCTCGTTCAATCGTTAGTGGAAAGTTTCCCAGGCGCAACAGTAACCGTAAAATAGGAAGAGGAAGGACGTCCCCATGAAAAACCTTAATCAGATGATGAAACAAGCCCAACAATTGCAAGAAAAAATGGCCGAAATGCAAGAGCGCATGAACCACGTTGAAATGACAGGCATGGCTGGCGGAGGTATGGTTAAAGTCACCGTGAATGGAAAAAGTGATATGAAGGGCCTCAGTATTGATCCCACGTTGGTTGATCCCAAAGAAATTGACGTTTTAGAAGACCTCATTATTGCGGCTTTTCAGGATGCGAAAACAAAAGTTGAGGCGCATGTGATGAAGCTGCCGTTTTGAGGGGTTGTCTAAGCCGCGTCTCTCTCAAAAGGGGCTCCTCATGAACAAATTGTCGCGACGTTGTCGCGACAATTTGGAAATTATCTGGCTACTTAAAAAAGTTAATTTTAACCACTTCTTTTAGCCTTTTTTAGCCTTTTCTCCCTTTTGTTCATTCAAGGTGGCTTCAAGTATCAGTGGCTGCTCAAACTTAATGTAAGGGCGAGGCACAATTATAACATTATTTTCCAGAGAATACACGGGAGGTTGGAGATTTAATCTATAATTCCCAGATTCTTTCTGTTCTAGTTCCTCAGAAGAAGAAATACTTAATATGGTTGATAAACAGCACGATATAGTAATAACAGAAAATTTATAAAAATTTATTAAACGCATGTCTAAATATCCTCCTAAAATTATTTCAAAATACTATACATTGGATCACTAATTTTGCCCCCCAAATCAGGAAGCATTAGGGCTGCTGTACCTCTCGCACAGAGGAAGAGGTACTGCGCCTTGGCCCTTATGGCTCAGAATTAACGGCTTTTTCCCATGCAGCACTTGCCTTTTATAACAATAAAAGAAGCTGATTTTTTACGGGAAATTTCAGAAAGCTTATTGAGTTCTTCTCTTCTTCCTATAAATTTCGACATATAACAGGATTCTTAAATACACAAACCGACATTTACGGAACCATTTTACCTTATAATCTTGATTCCGTAAACATTCGTTTTGTATTTTGCGGATCGGCACCAAAAATATAGCTTGCCTCTCCTACCTTTCCTTTACCCCTGCAGCCGCAAAAGGGCCTCTTTAATTTTCTCTTTTCGCCCCCTGAAAGAGGTAAGCCTGTCTTGCATCTCCTCGTTGATCTCAGGCTCTTTCCAGGATAGGTTTGTTTTCCTCATAAGGACCATAATTCTCTGACTTCTTCCGGGCGCGAAAAAAACGAAGGGTTGCCATAAAGGGTGAGTGTTCTGCTTAATTCCCCATCACTGAACTTCTTTTCGTTCACAAACCCGATAGCATGTATCCTTTCTTGTAGGTATCGGCACCGCGGATCGGGATACTTTTGACCAAATATGCCGTGGATCAGCTCCTTACTTTTTTTGTCTTTAGGGTTAATCCACCACCTCTTATATTCATCTGGTAGGTTTGCGCTTCCGTACAAGATGTTCCAATAATCTCCCCAATCGGAAACGCCCGTGAGGAAACCGTATTAAGAGTCGCGACTTTGCTGAGAATAGCCTTTTGAGCTTTGATGATATCCCTAACTTCCGGAGCATTTTTTTCTTCGTCTCCTGGCGTACTTTGGGAGCTAAATTCTGCCCAATTTCTCTGTACGGCCGTATGCTCTTCAACAGCTGCACTCTGCGCAAGGCTCGTCAGCTCAATGAGCCACTCTGGCTTTCCTTTCTTGCGCGGGTCATATACCCTAAAATCAACCGAACTGTCTGCGACCCCTGCTTTAAACTCGTATTCGGCTTGAAGCCCTCTTTGATAAATGGCATAAGCAAAGCGAATTTCCAACAAGGTCCTTTTGATGGATTGTTCATTTTGAGGAGAATAAGGGGGAGAATAGGCCAAAGCCTGCGCAATTGGTTTTTCATTAAGCATGCTTAAAGCCCAAGGGGCTTTTTTCAGTTCTTCTCCAGCCTTTTGACTAAATTCAAGCTCTTCCTGACTTAAGATGTGCCAATTTCTAAAGCGTAACATAAAAAGCAGCCTCGCCCTGATCCGGGAATGAAGAGCGCTACCATATTTTTCTATGTAGTAAGCAGCCGCTTCAGGCGAATAATAGAGGATTTCAAGTAACTTGAGGATTTCCGTTCCGCTTGCTTTGCCGTTTTCAATTCGTACGAGTGTTGCTTGGGGGATGCCGAAGCTAAGCCCAAAGTCTCTTGTGGATAAACCAAACTTTTCTCTAAATCTTTTAAGATCCTTGCCTGAAAACGTATCCCCCCATATAGGTTCAAATACGAATGAAGAAGGGCCTCTTCTGCCTATTGTTGCAAGTAACACAAGAGGATTCTCCTCTTCGGGGGAAATGCCAAATTCCTGGCAATAAACAGGATATGCTGGATTTTCTTTAGAAGGGATCCTTTCTTGAAAAGAAGAAAATATCTTTTGAGACTCAAAATATTGCCTTGTTAAAGGAAACTCTTGCCCCAATGGAATGGCTTTCTTGTAACTCAGGTATTTCTCATCATAAGAAAAACGATAAGCCTCCTTTTTTCGCTCTAGAGTTCCGACAAAGATTCGCTTAGATCGTTGTTCCAAGAAAACTTTGATACCCGTTACCTGTGCATAGTCAATCTTGTAAGGCATGGATTAACTCCTGATAGGATTGTTCCAGAAATTTTAAAAAGGCTTTTTTCCTTTCTTCAGATAGAAAGGAGTCTTGGATAAAGGACTTGACCTTTTCAATCTTCAAATCTTTCCTGAACGCAAGGGCTTCCCCCTTTAACCCGAGCCGTGTCAGTTCTTCAACATAATCCTTCATCATGGGATCTGAGACAGAAGCTGTTGCGATAGCGCCGCGGGGCGCATGGGAAGCTGCAAGAAATTCGGCTATGCCGAAATAGGAAGGATTGTCATAACAGGGGGAAAACACATAGCTATGGGAGGTTCGGATAAGGCCAAAATTTCGCCCGTGACGGTCGTGGTTGCCGATCAAGGCATCAAACAGGCACATTTGGATGAATTTTTTTGTTTCTGTCAGCCTGCCAGTGTGTTTTTCCACAACAGCCAGTAAGGTTTCAAGGTCGTATCTGTCTGATTCCTTTAAGAAGCGCCACGCATGCTCTAAAGTAGCCGGAATAAAATCCTGCATAAAGTTATATGTAACAAAACAATCCTGCTCTTCCTGAAAATGCAGTAGGTAATTTTTAGGGATATCAAGGCCTAAAAGAACGCCTATTTGGTTGCAGAGGTATTCTGTCTTGGCAAGCTCAGGATATTCGTCAGACATTTTAAGGATATATTTTTTGCCCCCCAAGTCTGCCGAGTACTTCTTGAACTTGCCGTGGAAAAAGCTTGTTGTAAGGTGAGATAATGTATTTTCTTCGGGAACCCGCTCCAGATTAAGTCTTTGAAAGTCTTCTGCCGTATCAGCAAGAGCAAACCATTCCTGAAAGCAGTGCGGATGAACGCCGTGTTTTTTGGGAGTATCTTCTAATGATCTTTTACATTTGTAACATCTATTTGCCATGAGTCATCCTCCCTTTTTAAAAACATCATAAAAATAGTGATGATAAAAAACATCTAAAGTTTTACTATCCAACGACAGCACCAAAGCTTGCTGTCCATATCGCTGCCTTTTTATTCCTGTGTTTTTGTCACTCCTCCCATTGAGATTGCCGCGTCGCGCTTTGGGCTCCTCGCAATGACGAAATATGTATAAAATCAAGTGAATAAGACATCATCGCGAAGAGCGCAGCGACGTGGCAATCCTGATGGGATTAAGGACAAAGAGATTCCTACAGCCACCACGCGCTTACGGTCTCGCGATGACGTAACCTTTTGATTTTTGATGAATTTCTTTCAAGATCATCCTTCATTATATCGAAGTGAGGTTGAAATACACAAACTACCATTTGAGGATCCATTTCAGCTTGTAATTTTGGTTCCGTAAATGCTTGTTTTGTATTTTGCGGATCCATTTACCCCTGCAACCGCAAAAGGGCCTCTTTAATTTTCTCTTTCCGTGTCTCAAAAGAACCGAGCCGTTCTTGGATCTCCTCGATAATTTCGGGTTTTGCTTTTTCCCTAAAATTTGCTTTTTCCCTAAAATCTGCATTAGAAAGACGTTTTTGACAGCTATCAATTTCTGTGGCTAACTTGTCAAGCTCTTGCTGGAGGCGTTTCCTTTCAGCAGCGACATCAATAGATCCCCCTAAAGGCAAGACGAGGGCAGCGTGTTCGACAATGAACTGGGCAGCTTCTTTGAGCGCTGGAGGTTTTTCAGGAAAAGCCTGGATGGATTCAAGGCGTCCCAAACGCATGAGGATTGCCTCATGGCGGTTGAGGCGCTCTTGAATTTTTGGGGTTGCTTCGTAAACCAGCAGGGGGAGCAGGGACGCGGGCGGGACGTTGAATTCAGCGCGACGCGACCGGATGCCATCAATGACTTGAACAACCCAGCCCATTTCTTCAGCGTCTGGCGTGTCAGTTGAGCTGATAGTGGGGTCTGGCCAAGGCTGGTTGATGAGAAGTTCTGGGGTGTCACCCGCAAATTCTTTCCAAAGAGCTTCCGTGATAAAAGGAATAAGCGGGTGGGCTACTTTCAACACGTACCCGAAGGCCCAGACTGCCGTTTGACGAGCTTCCGTAGCTAAAGTCTCATCCTGAAAAATAGGTTTTAGGAATTCCAGGTAGTAATCACAATAGGTTCCCCAAATGAATTGATAAATGTGGGTCGCGGCTTCATCAAACCGATAAGACTCTATAGCGTCAGTGACCTGGTTTATCAGGAGCGTAATTTGCCCAACGATCCACCGATTAACCGTATGCTGGCAGGTTTTAGGGTCAAAACCTTCCTGCAGGGCGCATCCATTCATCTGCAGGAAACGGGCGGCATTCCAGATTTTGGTCATAAAGTTACGGCTGCCCTCAATGCGGGACTCACCGAGTTTTAAATCTCGACCCGGGACGGCCAAGGCAGATAGGGTAAAGCGCAAGGCATCTGTCCCAAATTTATCCATGTAAGTAAGGGGGTTAATAACGTTTCCCTTTGTTTTGGACATCTTTGCGCCTTTTTCGTCCCGAATCATGCCGTGGATATAAACTGTTTTAAAAGGCACGTCTTTCGTAAAATGCAACCCCATCATCATCATGCGGACAACCCAAAAGAAGATGATATCAATACCTGTATCTAAAACATCTGTCGGATAATAGCGTTTCAACTCAATGGTTTGTTGTGGCCATCCCAGGGTTGAAAAGGGCCAAAGGGCAGAGGAAAACCAGGTATCCAGAACATCTGTGTCGCGCGTTAACTCTGCGGCTTCTCCATAATGGCGCGCAGCCTCCAGGCGGGCTTGTTCTTCTGTTTCTTCTACAAAAGCGTGACCATCCGGACCGTACCACACAGGCACCTGATGCCCCCACCAGATTTGGCGGGAGATGCACCAAGGCTGGATGTTCCGCAGCCATTCAAAATACGTGGCCGCGCTATGCTCTGGTAGGAAGCGGGTGCGACCCTCTTCGACAGCTTTAATGGCTGGAATGGCTAGTGTCTTGGCATCTACAAACCATTGGTCAGTGAGCCACGGTTGGATTTGGACGCCGGATTTTTCGCCATAAGGAACGGCATGAACATTCGGTTCAGCTTTTTCCAGAAGGCCAGCGGCTTCCAAGTCAGCGAGAACTTGGCTGCGGGCTTGCTCGATAGACAAGCCTTGATAGCCTAGGGGGACATTTTCATTGAGGCAAGCGCTTTTGTCCAGGATATTGATGAGAGGAAGGTTATGCCGACGACCAACCTCAAAGTCATTAAAGTCATGGCCTGGAGTAATTTTAACAGCCCCGCTGCCCTTTTCAGGATCACAATAGGTATCTCCCACAATGGGAATGGTCCGGTGTGTCAAGGGCAAATGAACCTGTTTCCCAATGAGATGCTTGTAGCGTTCATCCTCAGGATGGACAGCAACAGCAACGTCGCCCAGAAGGGTTTCCGGGCGTGTTGTGGCGACGGTAATGGATCCCTCGCCGTCTTGGCCAACGAGAGGATATTGAATATACCAAAGATGGCCCTTTGTTTCCTGGGAAACCACCTCTAGGTCCGATACGGCTGTTTGTAATTTCGGGTCCCAATTGACAAGGCGCTTGTCTTTGTAAATCAAATTTTCTTTGTAGAGGGCCACAAAAACCTTGAGAACAACGCGGTTAAAGTCTTCATCAAAGGTAAACCGTTGGCGTGTCCAATCAGGAGAAATACCCAAGCGGCGCTGTTGGCGCACGATCATATCTCCGGATTCTTTTTTCCATTCCCAAACTTTTTCAATAAATGCTTCACGCCCCAGGGTCTGGCGGTTAATGCCTTTCTCCGCCAGCTGACGTTCCACCACAAATTGGGTAGCAATGCCCGCATGGTCCGTGCCAGGCTGCCACAAGACATCAAAACCTTGCATACGCTTAAAGCGAATGAGAATGTCCTGGATTGTATAAGTTAAGGCGTGGCCTACGTGGAGGCTGCCTGTCACGTTGGGGGGAGGCATCATAATGCTATAAGGCTTTTTTGGGGACGAAGGGTCGCATGAAAAAGCGCCGGATTCTTCCCACGCTTTGTAAATCTCGCTTTCCAGAGATTGCGGATTAAATGTTTTGTCAAGCATCGGTAGATCTCATATTTTTATGGCGTAACAGGTTACAAATATTTACCAAGTCATATCGGATTTTGAGCCAAAACGCTATAACAACGATAGGAGGGCTTCCAAATCAGGGGGCAGGGGGGCAGTAAAGGTCATCAACTCTCCTGTTCGGGGATGTAAAAACTTTAACTCAAAAGCATGTAAGGCTTGGCGAGGAAAAGCAATAATAGCAGGGTCAAAAGCTTTTTTTGCCCATTTGGGGATACGGCCATAAATAGGGTCCCCCACCAAGGGATGCCCCCTATGAGCCATATGAACCCGGATTTGATGGGTCCGGCCTGTTTCCAGATTACATTGAAGCAGGGAAATGCCTTGGGAAAGATCGTCATTTGCTTTGAAAAGCTTGAGAACCTTATAATGGGTGGTGGCGGGCCGCCCGCCTTTAGGTACTATAGCCATTTTCTGCCGATTTTGGGGGCTGCGGCCAATATTTCCTTCAATGGTGCCTATGGTAGACAGAGGCATACCCCAAACAAACGCCCAATAAGACCGACTCAAGCTGCGCTCTGTAAATTGGCTGCTAAGGCCGTAATGTGCCTCATCATTTTTCGCAACAACCATCAATCCGCTTGTGTCCTTGTCGAGACGGTGGACAATACCGGGGCGGCGCACACCACCAATGCCGGATAAACTCTCTTTGCAATGAGCTAACAGCGCATTCACCAAGGTTGATTGCCGATGCCCGGGCGCTGGATGAACAACCAGGCCCACAGGTTTGTTGAGGACCAGGAGATCTGTATCCTCGTAGATAATCGCGAGGGGGATAGTTTCGGCTTGTGGAAGAGCTTCTATAACCGGGGGGATGGTTAGGGTATAGGTGTCTCCTTCTCGTACTTTGCGGGCAGTCGATGTGATAATTTCGCCACAACACCTTAGCATTTTATCATTTATTAAGGCTTGGATGCGGGTGCGGGTAAGGGGTGAAAGGCGCGTCACTAAAAACCTATCTAGCCTTTGTTTTTCTTCATCTTTTTCAACGATAATGGTGATGGTTTCCAAGTAAGTATCTCTTTCATTGATGGTTTTAATGCCTTTCCTTCTTTTATGTAGGCATTTCCTGGCAAAAAATCTAGGGAACGTTTGTTAAAGGGTCATTGCTATTTATTAAAAAGTTTGCCTAAAATAATCCTGGATTGGTCCAATCCCTTCATAGGGTTGACTGGGAGGGCGATCAAGGTTTGAAAAATTAGGTTTTTTTGGTAAAAATTTTATTTTCAGAAAGGTCAAAAAATGAATCGTATTCTTTTAACGGCGTTGGCTTCTGTCGCGTTATCTTTTGCGGTAACGCCTGATGCTTTTGGTGAAACTCATCCTCAACACAACCATGACCATGCGCACCACATTGAGGCAGGAAAAACGGCTGATGAAATGGCAAAAGAATGCGAGGAGCGTCTTGGCGCCATTAAGGACACGGGCGCTAATTTGCCGGCAGGCCAAAAGGCTGAATTTGATTATGCTTTAGAAATTGCTGGTATTGAAGTCAAGGCTTTGAAGGATCCCAGCCATGGAAAAGATTTCAAAAAACATGCCCATTCTTGCCAGCGCCATCTCGGAAATGCTGAACATATCGTTAAGAAGCATGAAAAGCACGTTGCCCATGAAAAGAAAATGGAAGAGCGCAAGGCAAAAGCCGAGGAACGTAAAGCAAAAGCGATAGCCCGTAAGACAGAAAGAGAAGCGGCAAAAGCCAAAAGAGAAGCCGAAAAGGCTGAAAAGGCTGCAGCTCATCATGCTCAACACCATGGCAAAGAAAATGGTTTAGATCATGGCGTCTCAGACGGTGCGAGCAAGGAAGCCCCAGGAGCTGATGCTGAGAAGCCTCTGAAGTAATTATTTTATCCAAGCGCGGGTACGATTGGGATGTTGTTTGAAACCCCAACGGGTTCCCGCGCTTCAGGATAATAACAAGACTCTCCCCTTAGTGTCAGGAACCAGCGCAAGTCAATTTTCCTTTTCTTGCTGCACTTGCTCAGGTTTGTTTTTTGAAATTGATTAAGTTATATTTTCTTGACATTTTAAAAATATGCTGTATTGTCGGGTGATATGGCAGGACTCATAAATCCTCAAAAATGTATTTGATTACATAACACGTCTTCATTTTACACTAGATTTATAATTTACGTATCTTTTATTGATCTTCATTGCGTCAAGAAGATGATCGAACATCTTGCCGACTATAAGTATTTTCAAAATAAATTGAAAATAATATAAAACAGTGAAACACATAAAGGATAAATTATATGTCATCAATTCTAAATCAAGAAACTGCTCAACACCCTCTTCCGGCCTCTCCTGTTCAAACATTTGATTCCTTCCCCTTACCAGAAAGCCTTACTTTTGCCTTGAAGGAGATGGGTATCAGTTGTCCTACCCCGATACAAGCCGCAACAATCGCTTTGGCTATTGAAGGCCAAGACGTTATGGCCTCTGCTCAAACGGGGACAGGAAAAACGTTGGCTTATACTCTCCCGCTGATGGTGCGTTTGCTGGCGTCGCCGAACAGCAATGCCCTGATTTTAGCGCCAACCCGGGAACTTGCGTCACAGGTCCTGGATATTTTGCGCAAACTTTTAGGCCGACGGCCTGCGTTCACGATAGCTCTGCTCATTGGGGGCGAATCTATGGGGAAACAGTTTGCCCAACTCAAGGGGCGTCCTCGTATTATCGTTGGCACGCCTGGGCGTATTTGCGACCATTTAACGCGGGGGAGCTTAAGCTTGAAACATACTGGCTTCCTGGTTATTGATGAAGCAGACCGGATGTTAGACATGGGCTTCAGCATCCAGCTGGACAAAATTGCTGCCTATTTGCCGAAGGAGCGCCAAACTTTAATGTTCTCTGCGACAGTTCCGGCCAATATCCTTAAATTGTCCCAAAAGTATTTGCAAGATCCAGCGCGTGTTTGTGTGGATACGCCCACAAAAGCTGCACCAAAAATTAAACAGGAAATCATTCGGACCAGCCCTGGGGAAAAATTTCCGAACCTGATGCGGGAATTGAATGAACGGGAAGGGTCTGTGATCATCTTTGTGAAGACGAAGCGAGGGGCAGACCAATTGGCAGAGAAGTTGCGCCGCCAGGACTTAAGTGCTGATTCCATTCATGGTGACTTAAAGCAGCGTCAACGGGATCGGGCTATTTTGCATTTTAGAAATAGCAAAACCAGAATCATGGTAGCAACGGATATTGCTGCCCGGGGTTTGGATATCCCTCACATTCGGCACGTCATCAATTATGATTTGCCTCAATGCCCTGAGGACTATATCCATCGTATTGGCAGAACTGCTCGGGCAGGTTTAGAAGGTAATGCCTTGTGCTTGATTTGCCCAGAAGATAATGGGAAATGGAATGCGATTAACCGATTGATGAATCCAGGCACCCCTCGGGACCCTGCTAACCAAGGTGATCGATCCAGCCAGGGCAGGCCCTATAAAGGACGGCCTTATCAAGGCAGGTCAACTCATGGCAACGGGGGTGGCGCTTATCAAAGCCAATCAGGCTTGTCCCGCCAAAAACAATATTTTGGGGAAGCCTCTGGCGCTTCGTCAGGGAATAAACCGCGCCGGGAACCTTCGGGTCAATTTTCGAGCCAATCATGGAACCAGCCCCGGCGAGACCCGTATGGTGAACCGCCTAGCCAATCGTGGAGCAAGCCAAGAAGGGAATATACAGGACAACAACCGTCCCAACCAGGATCACGCCCTACGCGGTCTTGGGCAGGAGGCAATAGTAACCCTTCAGATTTTAATCCATCTGGGCCGAAAAGAAACCCAAACAAAAGATTTTCAAGGGGATCTTGACCTTTCGGTTGGAAGGAGAAGGGCTTTAACCCTTCTCCAATAACAGCGCTTCCCAATCATTCAAGATTCGGTGGCTGACCAGGCGCACCCCTTGTTCTTCATAAGCTCTCACCACTTCCGCTCGATGCCGACTTAGTAATCCTGATAAAATAACGGTGCCTTTTGGGGCAAGCGATTGAGATAGCTCTTGTGCCATGTCAATGAGAGGGGTTGCTAAAATATTGGCTATGATGAGGTCGTAAGGTCCCTTTTTGTGAATATCCTTGCTTTTAAAGCCGTCACTTACGTAAGCTTTGAAGAGAGGGGCGCAATCATTTAAAACGGCATTGCCCGTTGCTACACGAACAGATTCTGGGTCATTATCGGCTGCAATGACAGGAATATTCCAGGTTTTTGCAACCGCAATGGCTAGAATGCCTGATCCACACCCCATATCGAGGGGTTTATGAAAGAGGCGGCCTTGTTTAGCTAGATCATCTAATGTGAGCAAGCATCCCGTGGTGGTTTCGTGTTCCCCGGAACCAAAGGCCGTTGCTGCATTGATCTGAAGGGCAATGGATCCTTCTGGCGGCGTTGGGGAGGTATGGCTTCCATAGACATAATAACGGCCAATTTGCCGGGGTGGAAAACTGCGCCATGTTGCTTCAAGCCAGTCAGTCTCGGGTAATTCTTCAATCATTAAAGAAGGTGATGAAATCGCCAAGTGCTTCGACAACCCAAATGGCTGGGTCTTTCGCTTCAAACCAGGAAACAGCCAAAACATGCTCTTCTAAAGCATTTCCAAAGTCAGCAGCCTGGCTTGGCTCGCAATGAAAAAAAAGTCTCCAAAATTTTTTTTTATCATCCATGTTATTGATCCTTCTTACCGTCAGTTATAGAATTGACCCGTCCTCTTAACCATGTTGCCGGAGTTTGCCGGAGTTTGCCGGAGTTTGCCGGAGTTTGCCGGAGTTTGCCGAACCTTAAAACCTATTTTTTCTCAAGATCGATGATGAACCAGCGGGTTGCCTTAGTGTGGCCGTGTGTGCCAACGATACCCAATTTTTTCAATGTTAGCAGATGATAGCGCAACGTTCTTTCAGGAATAGGCGCTTTGAGTTTAGTAATAATATGGCTAGGGCTTAAAGATCCTTGGGTGGTCAAAATTTCAATAATTTCCTGCTGTATGGCGGTTAAAGGCCCAAAGGCTTCTTCCACTTTGGTTGTGGCCCTTGCAGGTTCCATAGCAAAAGTAACCGATAAACCCCCTGAATATTCCTCAAATTCAGGGGCAGGGATATCGTCTGCTTTGCAGATATCAATCATCTTGGT
>JAJONN010000059.1 GCA_021323455.1 Alphaproteobacteria bacterium
CGGTGAGGTTCTCGAACCAATGCGGCAACTTCTACTTGTCTTGGCCAACTTGCTAATAATTTTATCATCTCTAACTCTGACCCATCGGTCAAGAGCGCGACATTTATTTTTGAGAAATCATTAAGGGCCGCTGGAAACAGGGCCAAGCCATGCCGAAGGACGGAGCAAACGCGGGCATGGGCATATTGCACATAAAAAACAGGGTTATCCCGGGTTTGCTCGACAACTTTGGCAAAATCAAAATCAATCCCCATATCATGGCGGCGGGTGAGCATCATAAAGCGCGTGACATCTTTGCCCACTCGGTCCGTGACATCCCGAAGTTTAATAAAAGTACCCGCCCGCTTTGACATCTTGATGGGTATGCCATTGTCCATGAAATTGACCATCTGGCAGCTTTTTATCTCTACATGGCCCTGTCCTCCCGTAACAGCAGTTGTTGCTGCCTGGATACGCTTGAGGTACCCCCCATGGTCCGCGCCCAGTACATTAATCATCTGGGAGAAACCCCGATGGAACTTGTCAAAGTGATAGGCGATATCGCTGGCAAAATATGTCCAACTTCCATTTGATTTTTTGAGGGGACGGTCTACGTCGTCCCCATACGCTGTCGCCCGGAACAGGGTTTGGGGTCGAGGCTCCCAGTCTTCCCCATCGTGGCCTTTTGGGCGCTCC
Source organism: Alphaproteobacteria bacterium (assembly GCA_021323455.1). Lineage (GTDB taxonomy): Bacteria > Pseudomonadota > Alphaproteobacteria > Paracaedibacterales > VGCI01 > VGCI01. The sequence goes on from JAJONN010000059.1 coordinate 676, forward strand.
AGAACGCCAACATACAGGTCGCCTTTTTCTTCCAGGCTCGTTAAGGCTTTATCAACTCTCCCTTCGTCAATGAGCTTTTGTTCAGAGGTGAAAACATCCATGTGAACGCCCAAGGCGTCCAGATCCTCCCGAATGGTTGCCATCATCGCTTCAACGCTCAACCGGCGGATCTCTTCTATCCACAAGGATTCAGGTTGCCCGACCCAGATATTCCCCTTCTGGGCGGCAAGGTCTTGCCCCAGCGGCACTAAATAATCAGCCCCGTACATTCCTTCCTGGAAGTCGCTGTCCTGAATGGGATGGCCGAGCGCCTCAAGATAGCGCAAGTAAACAGAGCGTGCCAGGGCATCAATTTGCCCCCCAGCATCATTCATGTAGTATTCCCGGCAAACCGTATACCCGACTTTTTGAAGGAGGGCAGCAATGGTATCTCCCAATATGGCGTTTCGCCCGTGCCCTGCATGCAACGGGCCTGTTGGATTGGCAGAGACATATTCAACATTGATTTTTTCATGGGTGCCGAGAAAGCTATTTCCATAGGCTGTGCCGGCTTTCAAAATCTGAAGGAGCTGGGTCTGCCAATAATCAGGCGTTAAAGTGAGGTTGATAAACCCAGGGCCGGCAATCTCGACATGCATTACGCCAGGAAGCTGGCCCAAAGATCCAGCGATAAGATCTGCGAGGGCTCGCGGGTTTTGGCCCGCTGGTTTTGCCAAAACCATGGCCGCGTTAACGGCCATGTCTCCATGGGCCGCGTCTTTGGGCGGGTCAACGGTGATGCGACTGAGATCCAATTCATCCGGTAAGCGGCCATCACAGACCATCTTGTGGATAATGGTTAAAACAGCTTCTTTGAAAATATCGAAAACATTCATTTTTGATAGACGATCTTTGGGAAGGTTAAGGTTAAAAGCGTCGTCCTGGGGCTTGGATTTTGTAACATCTCGCTGACGTAAGGACGAACAAAATCTAAGTCCCAGGATAACAGCCCTAAATTAATAAGTTGATAGCATTAATAGCACGAATCAAGGAAGTTTTGCCAGAAATAATGGAGGCCGGGACCGGAATCGAACCGACGTTCAAGGATTTGCAATCCTCTGCATGACCACTCTGCCACCCGGCCAAGTTTTTAACGCGCAATAAATGATATTTTATGGCACCTTTTTCTCGTATAGTACTGTTATAACCCTCCCGTCAAGAAGAGATGCAATGGCTCCCTCAGAAAGATTATTAAAAGACAAGGCCCCTTCCCGTTTCAACATGGTCAATTGCCAGTTGCGTCCTAATGGAGTGGGGGAAGCCCGTTTAATCCAAGCCTTTGAATCTGTGCCGATGGAAATGTTTGTGTCGCCGGCTATCCAGTCCCTTGTTTATGCAGATGCGGATTTGCCTTTGGCCGAAGGTCCGACCTTCAAAAGATGGCTGCTCGCACCCTTGACGCTCGGAAAACTTCTTCAATTGGCGGATATTCAGCCTGATGATACAGTTTTGGTCGTGGGATGCGGGAGTGGGTATAGTCTGGCTTTGGTCGCTCATCTGGCAGCCCATGTGGTGGGCATCGAAAGTCATGATGGGCTGGCCGCTCTAGCACGCACATACACACAGGAACAGAAGATTCCCAATATCCAGGTTGTTACAGGTGCTTTAGGGGGTGGTTATCCTGAAGGGGGACCCTATGACGTGATTCTTGTTGAAGGCGCTGTTGGTGAAATCCCGCTTGTTTTAACGCAACAATTGTGTCCTCAACACGGACGGCTTGTGGTGATTATGAAGGGAAAAACCGGGTTTGGCCAGGCTGAGTTTGGGAAAGGCGTATTGGTTATGAGAACGGAGGATACCCTGACCCAGGTCGCCAAATTTGACGCAAACTGTCCTTATTTGCCTGAATTTGAACCCTTAAAGGGATTTCAATTATGAATACGCTTGGCCCTTGCTTTGAAACAATTGGGACAATCACGCCTCTTCAATTAAAAAGGCTTCTGTTAACAGACACCCCGCCGCTTGTCCTTGATGTGCGGGAAGCCGAAGAACTTACAATTTGCGCTTTGCCCAATGGAGTCCACATCCCATTAGGAGATTTACCAAGTGTTGCGTACAAACTGCCTGAAGATCGGGTGATTGTCACCTTGTGTCATCATGGACGCCGCAGTTTTCAGGCGGCCTTATGGTTGAAATCCCGTGGGTTTGCTGAAGTCCTCAATCTCAACGGTGGCATTCATGCCTGGGCGGAGCAGGTCGACCCGTCTATGAGGCGGTATTAAGTATACTCAGCCGGATATAAACTGAGTTTTTCAGCTTCTTCTATTCTATTATTATTTACTTCTGCCTTTAGGCGGACCGAAAGCCCCCTGATGAATTCTGGAAGGTCGTTGTAGAAGACGAAACCCCGTTTTATGACCGAGCTTGGTATGCCAAAACCTTAAAATAACTGAAATAAATTATCACTGAATTGAATTTAGCCTTCATAAGCTGACTCTAGCATATTCATACATGAGGTTTCTTGCCTTTAGCTCTATCATTATTTGTCTGATTGAAAAAATTCTGAAATAAATTATAAAAAATAAACATTGAAAGTTATAATAGAAATTGCTATATATACGCACTAATTTACGCTGTGTCCAAGTTTTTTGGATCACCGATTATCTTTATTTTTTCTGTGCCTTGCATTATAAAGAAAAACTTAAAATCAAGAAAAAATACGTTATTTTCAAAAAACTTGCACACAGTATTAATTTATTAAGATATGTAAACCACATATTTATTAATTTCCAGGAGATTTCATGATAAATTTTCTAAATTTTTATACTTCAACGCTATTGTGTTCTTTTCTATTCATATTAAGCTCTTTTTCTGCTGAACATATTATGGAAGATGCTCAACGAGTAAATCAACCAGCACGCGGGGAAGACGAGTATATAGAAGATGAAACAGATGAAGTTCTGAATGTAGAAACTTTGCAGGAGATAAGGTGTGAGGCTAAAAAATATATGGTGAAAAATACAACATATAGCTTAGAAAAGGCAGTGAGATTATGGTTTGATGTATGTAAAAATACTCATTCATCAGAAGACGAGAAAAAGCTTAAAGAATCACAGAAGCAGCTTAGGGAGCTTTACCATCGAGAGGGAGAGTTGTCAAAGGCAAGATATCTATACCAACTAGCTGCTGCGCAAAAGGATGTAAACGCTCAATACAACTTTGCCGTCATGTTGGAACGAGGAGAAGGGGGACCTCCAGATTTGCCAAGGGCAAGGGCGCTATACGAGCTAGCTGCTGAGCAGGGATATGCATATGCTCAATGCAATCTTGCAGCCATGTTGCGCCAAGGGGTAGGCGGCCCACCGGATTTACCAAAAGCACGAGATCTATTTGAGAAAGCTGCCGCGCAAGGGCAGGTGAATGCTCAATACAGCCTTGCCGTCATGTTGTACCAAGGAGAAGGGGAACCCTCGGATTTACCAAAAGCACGAGATCTATTTGAGAAAGCTGCCGCGCAAGGGCATGTGAATGCTCAATACAACCTTGCCGTCATGCTAGAGAAAGGACAAGGTGGTCCGAAAAATCTGCTAAGGGCACGAGGTTTTTACGAGCAAGTTGCTGCGCAAGGGAATGTAAACGCTCAATGCGCCTTTGCCTTCATGTTGTACCGAGGAGAAGGGGGGCTGCCGGATTTACCAAAAGCGAGAGATTTATTTGAGAAAGTTGCCGCGCAAGGGTATGCGAATGCTCAATACAACCTTGCCGTCATGCTAGAGAAAGGACAAGGTGGTTCAAAAAATCTGCCAAGGGCACGAGCTCTTTATGAGCTAGCTGCTGTGCAGGGATATGCAGATGCTCAATGCATTCTTGCAGGCATGTTGTGCAAAGGGGTAGGCGGCCCACGGGATTTACCAAGGGCAAGGGCTCTGTGGAAGCAAGCTGCCGTGCAAGAGCATGCGAATGCTCAATACAACTTTGCCGTCATGTTGTACCAAGGAGAAGGGGGTCCGCCGGATTTACCAAAAGCAAGAGATTTATTTGAGAAAGCTGCCGCGCAAGGGCATTCGAATGCTCAATACAACCTTGCCGTCATGCTAGAGGAAGGACAAGGCGGTCCGCAAAGTCTTCCAAGGGCACGAGGTCTTTACAAGCAAATTGCTGTGCAAGGGGATGTAAACGCTCAATACAACCTTGCCGACATGCTGTACCGAGGGGAAGGTGGTTCACAAGATTTGCCAGGGGCACGGGCTCTGTATGAGAAGGTCGTTGCGCAAGTGGAGGCAATCACTCAAAACGATCTTGCAGCCATGTTTGAGCAAGCTCTTGCGCAAGGGCAAGAAACTTTGGTCGCTCCATACGATCATGACAATCTTGCAGCCATGTTTGAGCAAGCTCTTGCGCAAGGGCAAGGAACTTTAATTGCTCCATACGATCCTGACAAGCTTGCATACGTGTTGGAACTGGGAGAAGATGGCGTGCAGGTTCTGATAAGGCCAAAGGATTTGCGAGAGCAAGCTGCTGCACGAGAGCTTATAGCTGCTCAATACTATCTTGCCCTCATGCTGGAAGAAGGAGAAGGTGGTGCGAAGAATTTGATAAGGGCAAAGGAGCTGTACGAGAAAGTTGTGGCCCGAAGCAATGAAAGAGACCAGAAAAACCTGAAACTATTAGCCATGGTGAGCTTAGCCAGGCTTTCTCCTGCGGATGAAGTACTAGGTGAGCATACAGTCCAAGGACTCAATGCTTATGTGGAACAATGCCAGAAGAAGGAGGAAGAAGACGATCAACACACTTTCTTAGACTCTGATGAACCAAAGAGTGATGGAGAGGACGCTGAAGCTGGAGATGTTCTAAACCCAAGGGGTCATCAAATCTCAGGAAAATCCTCTGCTGCTGAGGTCTCTACGCCCTCTCAATCAGCCATGCCGATGTTGCCATCTAAAGTTGGAGTAGCCGCTACTCAGGCTCAATCCCTCAGAAAGAAAGAAGAACGGGGAAACGTAGTCACACCTGCTGGATCAGGCGAGGCCGTTGAATCAGATAAACTCAAGCCTCAATTCTTTACCCGTCACCTCCGGAAAATTTTTGAGAGCCATAGGACGCCTCAAAGCATTAAAGAAGCCATAAACACCCGCTGGATCGAGATCCAAAAACACGGCCTACAAGAAGTAGAATGGTCGAGAAATGGTTATTATTCAGTCCGTCTGAATAAAAAACACCGCTTACTTTTGAAACAAGAAGGAAGTTGTTGGGTCATTATAGCCTTCAATGGACATTACGACAACGATCGCGCTCTGAAGATGGTATATAAGAGATAAATGACCAAAAAAAGGATTTTTTTGTGAGCAAGAACCGTACTTATTTAGTTTTGAAGAGGGTTGCCGTCTTTTTCCTTAAAAAAGCACAGTATTAATTTTTTCTCTTTAGGTTTAATTTCCGCTGCTTGTGGTGGAATTATTCATTGAGAGGGCTACCCCGTATCCGTAGCCCGGCCTCAATGTGAACACAGTACCCATTTCAGGTTCCTTCAAGGACATCAGCGGGGGCGGGATAGCATCGATCCCAGGAATAACAGAAGGCTACAGACAACAATCGTAGGACCTGACGGGGTATTGAACGAAATCGCCGCAACAAGGCCCGTGGATACCCCTAAAAAGGCAACCCCCATGGCGGCCAGGGCCATTTGCTCTGGGCTTCGCGCAAAGCGGCCCGCGGTTGCTGCGGGCATGATGAGCAAGGCGGGCATTAAAAGGGCACCAACAGCCTTGAGGGCAATGGCAACCGTGAGGGCTAGGATCACCATGAAGGCAGCGCGGACAAGGCCAACAGAAACCCCCGACGTTTGGGCAAGTTCTTCATCCAGGGTCACTAAGAGAAGCTCGCGCCATTTCCAGTAAAAGAAAACTCCAACCAGAAAGGCACACCCGTAAATCCAGTAGAGGTCTTGCGCCCTTAGCGTCAGGATATCCCCAAAAAGGTAACTTTCAAGATCAGCGTTTGAGCCGCTAATTGACAGCGCCAAAGTTCCCAAGGCCAAGGCGCTATAGGATATAATATTGAGCCAGGCATCGGCTGACAGGTGCTGCCGACTGTGCGTCTTTGATAAAATGGCGGCGCAGAGCAAGCAGATCGCTAGAATCCCAATATTGATGTCGATATGGAGCAAGATGCCAAGCGCAACTCCCAAAAGGGAGGAATGTCCGAGCGCATCCCCGAAAAAGGCCATACGGCGCCACACAAGGAAGCATCCTAATGGCCCTGTGGTCAAGGCTAACCCGAAACCTGCAACAAGGGCCTTGGAGACCAATGCATTGAAAAACAAATCAATCATGGGATGCGCATCCTCCATCATGCCGATGATTATGGTCGTGCTGGTAAGGGGCCACGAATAATTTTTGCCGCCGTCACGTGAGCGGGATGGCCTGAGCAGCAAACATGGGTGTTCAGGCAGACCACTTCATCACTCGCTGCCATGACCAGATGCAGGTCATGAGACACCAGCAAAATGGCGCACCCTCGGTTATCCCGTATCTTGGCGATCAGCTGATAAAGCTCTTCTTGCCCTAAAACATCAACCCCTTGCATGGGTTCGTCCAGGACCAGCAAGTCCGGCGCAATCAGCAAAGCCCGTGCCAACATCACGCGCTGCATTTCTCCCCCTGACAAAATTGTCAATCGGCTATGTTTGAGGGCATAGGCCCCCACTTCCTTCAAGCACGTGTCAATCAAGGGTTGGATCCTAGAATTGCGTTCTGTTGTCCCAAGGCTTAAAAGGCGTTCCACCGTCATCGGCAATGTGGGGTTAATGTCTAGTTTTTGCGGCATATAGCCAATTTTAAGGTTGGGTTTGCGCGTCAGGGTCCCTTGTGACAAAGGGATAAGGCCTAACATCACTTTTAGCAACGTCGTCTTACCCGCCCCATTTGGCCCAATTAACGTCATAATTTTACCAGGCATGAGAGCCAACGATACATCTTGCAGGATGACTTTTTGTCCAGCAGAGGTGGAGCGTTGGATCCACACATGATCAGCAGCAATAAGGGGCGTCGTCATCGGGAACTTCCTTTTCTATTCTGAGCCATTTTAGACCATGCTTCGATAACAAGGGCAAGCATTTAATGACGAATTTAATGTATTAACATTAATTCCACCATAAACCTTGAAGCTTTTAATTTCTGCTGGACAATATTGACCCGGTATTGCTCAAAGGCTTTGTGTTAAGCGATGCATCCTTTCCAAAGTGAAGCAAAATGGGTACCCATCAGGAAGAAATTATGGTAAAAAGCAAAGGGCTTGTGATTTTCTCTGATACAAAGTCCCGCTCAAAGGCAAAAGTCACAAAACGCTCAAAAATTCCTGAAAAACGATTCTACGTAAATTTTGAACCTCTTTGAATATTAAGTAGGCGCGGCACATCCCAACATCCTTAGAAAAATCAAACTACGGAAGGTAATAATATGGTAAATCAAGAAATTCAAAACTATGTTAGTGGTACAACGAAGGAAAGTTCAATGAGCAACCAAACGCCTTATTATATGAAGGTATTTCAGCAAATTGAAAAAAATCATAAAGAAGTAAATTGGAATGGGAGTGCTCTTATATTTGGCCCTTTTTGGATGGTATACAGGCGTATGTATTCGGGATGCCTTAAGATACTGTCAATAATAATAATTTTTTGTTTACTTGACTATTTTCTAGAACATTTCTTTAGTATGAAGAAACAGAGTTATCTCTTTTTTACATTCATAATAAATTTTATGTTGGGCATAAATGGAAATAAGATGTATTATAGACATGTTCGGGATCAGGTAAAAAAAGGTTACAAAATAGGTGGCGTTGACCTGTTAACTCCCTTAATTATTCTTGCGTGCTTGATTCTTGTCCTCTGGTATATGAATTAATCCCATAACCAATGCTCGTGCAATAGACCCGAAAATACCTTATTCCTGCTGTCGGCCAGACCAGCAAAGCGCAAAGTCAGATAATGGGTTCTATCCAAAAAAGTGACCTTATTATGTCTCTGTGAGAAGTCTTACTTAAACCTTTCTTCATGGGGGTACACGCCCCAAATACATCGACGCTTGGTCCATCCCCGATGTCCGTCAACATCAAGACGGCACCAATCATTCCGGCATTCAATCAATTTACCGAGAACGCCGGGATCCAGGTGCGCCAATACCCGGGATGTTTCATCGGGTTCTTTGTAAAGCTTGCGTTGCTTTTGTTGAATCACAGCGGTCCGCTTCCCGCACAATAAGCTTTTATGGACCCACCCTTGGGTGCCTTGCCAATCCCGGATCTGGCGCCATGTATCGAATTCTGCAATAATTTCTACGGGAAGCCCAGCCCGCACAAAGGTCCATTCAGTGGGATAGTTATTCCCAGGACCGACGTGCAGGTTCACGGTTTTGGCGCGAAGAGACGCAAACCGTGGCAATGACAAAGGTGGGGTAGGGGTTGGTAGGGCTTCCCCAATTCCCATTATCAATAACAGGCAAATCACATATCGTTTCATTGTTACCGGATTCCTGTTGAACCAAATCGGCCATCTCCTCGACTTGTTTCATCGAGGGCCTGGTGTTCATTCCAAGCAATAGACGTGACAGGTGCAATCACCATTTGGGCAAACCGCATGCCCCGCGTCATTGTGAAAGGTTCCTGTCCATGATTGATCATAATCCCTAAAATCTCCCCTCGATAGTCCGCATCAATCGTACCAGGCGCATTTAGAACCACCACGCCATGTTTGGCGGCAAGGCCAGAACGGGAGCGGATCTGGGCTTCATACCCTGCCGGAAGGGCAATCGCGATCCCTGTGGGAATTATCTTCCAAGCCCCAGGGGCAAGGATAATATCCTCTTCAATGGCAGCGTAAAGGTCGAACCCGGCACTGAACGGCGTGCCATAAGAGGGTAAGGGCAAATCAGCACCATGGGGAAGCCGCTGTAAGCCAACGCTCAATTTCATTCCTAAAGGATCTTCAGGGGCAAGAACAGCCGACATTTTTTATCCTTTCATTTCTGTTTGACGCTTGTATGAATACACGATATCCCTTTACACAAATTTTGCCAATCCACAGATGAGAATCCTGCCGCCTTGATCATGTCGGCTAACGTTTCTTGATCTGGAAATTGACGGATGCTTTCGACCAGGTATTGATAAGCGTTACGGTCTTTGGCGACCCATTCCCCTAAAGCAGGTAGAAGTTGAAAGGAATAAAAGTCATACGCTCGTTGCAGGAGCGGCGTTGTGAGTTGGCTGAATTCCAGGCAGACAAATTTTCCACCTGGCTTAAGGACCCGAAACGCTTCCGCTAAGGCTTTATCAATATGCGTCACATTGCGAAGGCCATACGCAATGGTATACAGGTCTACGGAACAATCAGCCATCGGCAAGTTTTCTGCATTGCCACAAGTCCAGTCAATGTTTTGTAACATCCCTTGGTTTATCGCACGGTCTCGTCCAATCTCCACCATTGCGGGTGTCAAGTCACATACAGTTATCCTCAGGTTCAGGTGAGGGTAGGTCTTTGCCAAACGAAAAGCAATGTCTCCTGTTCCGCCTGCTACATCTAAAACCTGGGCATTTTTGGGTAAATCAAGCCTCCAAACCAGGTGATCTTTCCATAAACGATGGATGCCCAAGCTCATCAAATCATTCATAAGATCATAATTTGGAGCGACACGACGAAAAACGTCCTTCACCCGGCGGGTTTTTTCAAAACTCGAAACCGCTTCAAAGCCGAAATGCGTCTTTTGTGTCATGGTTATTTCCTGCCCAACAGGAGGATCCCTTGCCTATAACTTCCTGAAACGGTCAATTCTTGTCAATAGGTATCTCGTGCTGGTTTTACGCTGGCGATTGTCAAGTTTCTTGAAAAGGTATAATAGTAGGCTTAACGCCTGAAGGAGCAAAAAAGTGGACGTGAAAAAAAACATCATTATCAAAGGTCGTCCAGCAGCGCGTCTTGCCGCTGTCCAGGCCCTTTATCAATTGGAACAAGAGCCAACCACACCGCAAAAAGTCATCCAGGAATTTTTAAACCATCGATTCAACGAAATCGTGGATGGAACGCGCTTTATTACGCCCGACACAACTTTGTTCCAGGATATTGTTATGGGTGTTAGGGAACGGCTTGCTGATCTCGATCCCATGATTGCGTCTACCCTTTCTGAAGACTGGCGTCTGGAGCGCCTAGAGTCCGTTGTCCGCGCCATTTTACGGGCAGCCGTATTTGAACTCAGCCGCGATACGGCTGTGCCTGTACCGGTTGTGATTAATGAATATATTGAGATTACGAAAGCATTTTGTACTGGCCCAGAAGTTGCGTTTGTTAACGCATCTCTGGATGCTTTGGCAAAAGTGCTTCGGAATGTTGATTTGCAAGAATAAGGTGTCTCTTAGAAGGTAAAAAGAGACTCTTCCAGAGGGATGCCAATTTCAACTTGTGTCAGAGCAACATGGGTTTGGTTGCTTTGCGCATCCACCACTGTCCATTCTTGTAACCGCAACATGGGAGCGGTGACAAAGATCAGGGTGAGGGTAACGCCATTGTCCCCCGGGCGCATAACGGTCAGGTATATTTTTTGTCCCCGCGCTTCCATGCTCTTGACTTCTAAATCATTGGAAAAATCAATTTTGTGGCGCAGCAAAAAGCTTGCCGGCGTGCTATCGATAGAATAATCGTTGACATCGTTTGTTTCTCGATCTTCGTGGCGTAAAACCTCTCCATTGGCAATAATTTTTACCCGAGCTGGCGGTGCATACTCTAACCGCAATTTGCCAAAACTTTCACGGCCCAGCCGCTTTAAATACATCTTGCCGGAAGAAGTTGTCCCATCTGGGTTATCTTGAGAAAAATGAGCGCGAAGGGTGCGGATGCCATTTAAATAGTTTTGCAATTTCTGAAGCTGGGCTTCTTGTTGCGTTGGAGCAACTTGCCCTGCGGCGGCCATTGTTGGTTGGCTGGTTGTATAAAGTGTTGATGCCAATGATATCAGCAATATTTTTTTGAGTAATGATTTCATCCTATGATCTTTCACCGTACCTCGTGAGTATGCCAAATGCTGTGTTATCTCTTTGAGATATTCTAGATTTATAGCTTTTGGACGCTCAGGGAACAAGGGTGTTATTTACAAACTTACACAACTTTTTAAGATATTTTGGCGTATCTTCATTTTATGGACTAAAAAGCAAAGGAGGATTTAAAAAGATGACAGCCCCTTTAATGGATTTAATGTTTTTAAAAGGACGGACTCATTCTGCCTGGCTGGACAAGCCTATGGAAGAAGCTTTGTTGAGAAAAGCTTATGAGTTGGCTAAAATGGGGCCTACAAGCGCAAACTGTTGTCCGATGCGCATTGTTTTTGTCAAGTCTGTAGAAGCTAAAGCCAAGCTTAAACCATGTCTGTCAGAAGGCAATGTAGACAAGACAATGGCGGCCCCTGTGACGGCTATTATTGGGTATGACCTTGAATTTTATAACCAACTGTCCAAGCTTTTCCCCCATACAGATGCCCGAAGCTGGTTTGTTGGTAAGCCTTCCTTGATCCAGGATACAGCCTTTCGTAATGGTTCCCTGCAAGGAGCTTACTTTATGCTCGCTGCAAGGGCGCTGGGTTTGGACTGTGGCCCCATGTCCGGTTTTGATAATGCTGCCGTTGACAGGGCTTTTTTTGCCGGAACTCCATTTCGCTCAAATTTCTTGTGTAACCTGGGGTATGGAGACTCTTCCCGGCTGTTTCCCCGTGCCCCACGCCTTACGTTTGACGAGGTTTGTAAAATCCTTTAAAGTGTTAGAAATAAAAATAAGGTAAGTCAGGATAAGCCAGAAAAGCTTTTCTTCCCTGATTTTTTTCTATAAGGGATTGCAAAAAACAATGTTTCAGGCAACCTGCGCAAAGCTGTATTCCTGGTTTTTATCTTTATTTAGGTTAAGTCCTTTTTGGTTAAGTTGCGTGTTGGGAGGGCTGGCCTCCTTATCAATGCCACCACTTCAATATTGGTTCTTTCTCCCTCTTGCTTTTTCAGGATTCCTGATTGTTCTTGAGAATACAAAAACCCTCAAGTCAGCGTTTTGGTCAGGATGGATGTTTGGATTTGGGTATTTTCTGGGTGCCCTCTACTGGTTTGGCCACGGCCCTTTAACGCTTGGCATGTGGCTTGCCGTCCCTTTCGCGGTTGTGGGTGTTCCCTTATTTCTGTCTTTCTTTCCAGCTATCACGTCCCTTGCGACCTTTCAGCTTGCCAAGACGCGGCTTGCCCGAGCTTTTATCTTTGCGGCTTTCTGGTCTATCGCAGAATGGCTGCGAGGACACATTTTAACAGGGTTGCCGTGGAACTTACTGGGCTATACTTGGGAGACCTCTTTACTTCAGATTACGTCTGTCATTGGAATTTATGGCCTGACCGCCCTAACGACGTTAGGGGCTTGTATCTTTGCAACTCGGCATAAGGGATGGATAGCCACCGTTCTTTTTGGTTTGGGGGCAATCTGGATTTGGGGGGATTACCGCCTAACCCAGTCTCCAAACCAGGAGCAAGCTAGTGCTGGGGGCGTCAATTTACGTATTGTCCAGGTCAGCATTCCTCAGCAAACGAAATGGTTAGTGGAACATTTTCAGGAAAACCTCGATCGCTACATGGTCTGGTCTCACATGCCTGGAGAAAGACCTTTGGCAGCCGTTATTTGGCCGGAATCCAGCGTTACGGCCTTGGTTGAAGAATCTTCCCCATTATCAAAGGTTTTAGCAGAGGCGGCACCCCCGGGCGGAATTGTCTTGTTTGGGGCACCGCGTATGGCAGGGGGGAATTTACGGACCAGTATGATAGGTCTTGACGCTTCAGGAAAGCTGGTTGGCGCCTATGATAAATCCCACCTGGTTCCTTTTGGAGAATATATGCCTTTTCGCTCTCTCTTGCCTTTTAAGAAATTGACCTATGGGGACCAGGATTATACCCCAGGTCCTGGGATAAAAACGATGGTGCTGCCCGGGTTGCCGAGTGTGAGTCCCTTAATTTGTTACGAAGCTATTTTTCCCCATGCTGTTATCGATGGAAAAGACCGTCCCCACTGGATGTTGAACCTGACCAATGACGCTTGGTATGGCCATTCTCCAGGACCCTATCAACATCTTCAAATTGTCCGTGTCCGAGCGATAGAAGAAGGAATCCCCCTTATCCGAGCTGCCAATAATGGGATTTCTGCTGTCATCAATTCATATGGGCAAATTGTATCTCGTCTTGAATTGGATGAAATTGGTTTTATCGACTTTTCTTTGCCAAAACGTCTTGATTAT
>JAJONN010000060.1 GCA_021323455.1 Alphaproteobacteria bacterium
AGTAGGTTTGGGCAAGCGTCGCCTGGGTTGACAGCCGTATGGCCGCCAACTGGGCAGCGCTGGCTTCTGCCGCTGCTTCATCCGCTTCAATCAAACGGCGTACGCCTCCCCATAAATCCGGCTCCCAAGTTGCTTGTAAGGCAGCAGAAGCTGAATGACCTGCCGACCTTGCCCCAGCTGCACCTGGCGTACTGCCTATCCCGCCGGTGACGCTGCCTGAGGACCGTGACTTGGTATCCCCAACAGTTGTCGTAAGCGCAGGAAAGAAACCTGCTCTTGCTTCCCTGACAAGGGCAAGGGCTTGTTCATATTGGGCTTGCGCAACCGCAATATTTTGGTTCGCGGTTGTCGCTTCAACCTGCAAGGCATTCAGGGCTGGGTCATGAAAGATCAACCACCAAGCTTCTTGGTTCCCTGTATCCTGAGGCGTAGCCACCTTCCAGGATCCCTTATCTCCTGGGGCTTCTTTATAGGCAGGGGGAACGGCAATTTTGGGGCGTACGTAATCTGGCCCCACAGCACAGCCGCCGAGCATAAACGATATAAGGGGAGCCATCGTTGAAGAGGATAAACGCATCATTTAATTGTCCCCTTGATAGTGCATCATAAATCAACCTCATATCTATCTTATCCCAAAAATGACAAATGTCGATTTTAGGATGAAATTCACCATAATGTTTGTCTCCCAAGATTGACGTTTGTCGTTTTTGGGATAAGTTAGCCTTGATCCTGAGCGGGCTTATACAAGAAATGTCTTGATGACCACCATTGCTTTAAAAAGGTGGAGGCACGCTCCAGGCTTAAGTAAATAACGGGCGTCGTATATAAGGTGAGTATCTGGCTCAAGATCAGCCCGCCAACAATCGAAATTCCCAGGGGTTTACGCAATTCTGCCCCCACACCACTTCCAAAAGCCAGAGGAAGAGCGCCAAAAAGGGCCGCCATCGTCGTCATCATAATGGGACGGAACCGCCACAAACAGGCTTGATAGATGGCCGCCATCGATGATTTGTTCCGGTTCCTTTGAATTTCCAGGGCAAAGTCGATCATCATAATGGCATTCTTTTTTACAATACCAATCAATAAAATAATGCCAATCAAAGCCACAATGCTTAACTCTGTTCTCGCCAACATCAAGGCCAACAATGCGCCCACACCCGCTGACGGGAGCGTGGAAAGAATCGTCAAGGGATGGACGGCACTTTCATAAAGAATGCCCAACACAATATAAACAACCAGAAGCGCTGTTATAATAAGATAGGGTTGAGAAGCAAGCGACTGCTGAAAAGCCAATGCCGTACCTTGGAATTTTCCTTGAAGGCTTGAGGAGGGGAGGTTCATTTTGTCAATGATATGGCCAATCCCTTCCACGACGCCGCCTAAGGAAAACCCAGGTAACAGGTTAAAAGAAAGCGTGGCTGAAGGAAACTGCCCTTGATGGTTGACCATAAGAAGCGTTGAGGAGGATGCAAAACGCGCCAGGGCAGATAAAGGAACCATTTGCCCTGTGGCGCTGGTGACATGAATTTTTTTCAATGTATCGGGATATTGCCAATATTTGGGGGCGACTTCCATCACAACGTGGTACTGGTTCAGGGCTGTATGCATGGTAGACACCTGTTTTTGCCCAAAAGCATCATAAAGGATGGTGTCAATTTGTTGCGATGACACGTTAAACCGGGCTAATGCGCCACGGTCATAAGTTATATAGGTCTCGATGCCGTTATTGAGTTGATCACTATTTAAATCTGTTATACCGGGAAGCTTTGATAACTCTTTTTGAATCAAGGGGGTCCATTTGTTCACTGTTTCTAATTCATAAGAGGTCAGCGTGTATTGAAATAAGGCATTTCCTGACCGCCCTCCAATCACAAGGTCTTGGGATGGCTGCATATACAAGGTCGCGCCAGGGATTGCCGCCAGCTTCGGACGCAACCGGTTGATCACCTCAAAAACCGTTGCCTTTCTTTCGCCCCATGGCTTCAAGGAAACATATAAGGAGCCAGAGTTATTAATAGAGCTTGCCCCGCCTGCAAACCCTGAAACATGCGCAACGGCGGGGTCTGTCCCGATAACATCCACAAATTGGTTCAGTTTTTCCTTCATCTCCGTAAAAGACATGTCCTGTTGCGCCTGAAGAGAACAAACAAGGCGTCCTGTGTCCTGCAAGGGAAAAAAACCTTTTGGAATGATAATAAAAAGACAAATATTGACGATAACTGTTCCGGCTGCCAGCGCCAACATAAGCCCTGGATGCCGTAAGCTCCATCCGAGCGAGCGCCGATAATGCCGCCGCATCCCCTCAATGCCTGGAAATGAGCGGCTTTTTTCCTTGTTCTTCAAGGGTCTTAAAAAGGTCGCTGCCATCATGGGCGTCACGGTGAGGGAAACAAGCAGAGATACGAAAATAGCTATAGACAAGGTTAAGGCAAATTCGCGGAAAAGCCGCCCCACGATTCCGCCCATCAACACGATGGGCAGGAAAACAGCCATGAGGGAAGCGCTCATGGAAAGAACGGTAAATCCAACTTCCCTTGTCCCCTCAAGGGCTGCTTTTAATGGTTTCATTCCTGCTTCCCTATGGCGCTCAATATTTTCCAGGACAACCACGGCGTCATCGACAATAAATCCTGTTGAGATCGTTAGAGCCATCAGGGAAAGGTTATTCAGGCTAAATCCGCATAAATACATGATGCCAAATGTTCCTAAAACCGTCAAAGGAACCACAAGGCCCGGAATAAGTGTTGCCCTTACATTTCCTAAGAAAATATAAATAACGGCCACAACCAGGAAAATAGATAAAAGGAGAGTGAGTTCTACATGCGCCACAGACGACCGGATGGTCTCTGTCCTGTCCATGGCAATAACCAGGTCGATGGCCGCCGGGATCGTAGATTTCATCTGGTCAATGGCTTTGTACAAGCGGTCAACGGTTTCAATAATGTTAGATCCTGGCTGCTTAAAAACAATCATGACAACAGAAGGCTTCCCATCGGATATTCCCACATTCCGGATGTCCTCAACAGAATCAACAACCTCCCCAACATCCATCAACCGGACAGGCGCATTGTTTTTATAAGACACCACAACAGACTTGTAGGAATCAGCATCAAACAGCTGGTCATTGCTTACAATATCCAAAGAACGGTCTGCATCCCTCACCTGGCCTTTAGGTCGGTTAACGTTAGCTGTCTTGATCGCATGGCTGACATCTTCAAGGCTGATATGATAGTGGCTTAAGGCATCAGGGTTTAGTTCAGCACGCACCGCTGGAAGGGACCCACCGCCAACAATGACCTGTCCAACGCCCTCCACTTGCGACAGCTTCTGTTGCAGGATGGTTGAAGCCATGTCATACATTTTCCCCCGGTCATAAAGGGTTGACCGAACAGCGATTACCATAACAGGGGCATCGGCAGGGTTCACAATGCGATAATTCGGTTGGCTGGGCAGGTTAGAAGGCAGATGGCTTCGGGCCGCAATAATAGCCGCCTGGACATCACGGGCTGCCCCATTAATATCTCGGCCCAAGTCAAATTGAATGGTAATCCGCATCGTGCCCAATTTGCTGGCAGACGTCATTTCCGTTACGCCCGCTATTTGACCTAGCCGGCGCTCTAAAGGTGTTGCAACAGCCGTCGCCATGATTTCAGGGCTTGCCCCAGGAAGCGCTGCCGAAACTGTAATTGTCGGAAACTCAATCTGTGGTAAGGGGGAAACAGGCAGGAACCGGAAAGCCACAATCCCGAAAATCCCTATGCCCACCGCCAGGAGGGTGGTGCCAATCGGACGGTTTATAAAAAGTGCGGAAAAATTCATCCCTGCCCTTCTGGTAACAGGTTATGGCCAAAAAATTGCCTCCTAAAATGGGTAAACTTTTTGGAGAGACGGTCAAAAGCCAGGTAAATAACGGGCGTTGTATAAAGCGTCAAGAACTGGCTCAAAACCAGCCCGCCCATGATAGAAATCCCTAAAGGCCGTCGCAGCTCTGACCCCATGCCATAGCTAAACGCCAAGGGCACAGCTGCCAAAAGGGCAGACAATGTGGTCATGAGAATGGGCCGCAGCCGCAAGAGGCATGCTGAAAAAATGGCCTCATCGGGTGATTTTCCCTCTTGCCGTTCCGCATCCAAAGCAAAATCAATCATCATAATGGCATTTTTTTTCACAATACCAATGAGCAGGATAATACCAATTAAGGAAACAACGCCCAGGTCTTCCCCGGCCCCCCTTAAGGCAATCAAGGCCCCCATCCCTGCCGAAGGGAGGGTGGACAAGATTGTAATGGGGTGGATGTAACTTTCATACAGAACGCCCAAAACAATGTACACGACCACCAAGGCAGCGATCACGAGCCAGAATTCATTGCCAAGGGATGCCTGGAATATTTTCGCGGCCCCTTCAAAACTGGTTGAAATATGATCGGGCATCCCGATATCTTGTTTGGCCTGATCAATCGCTTGAACCGCCTCCCCCAACGAAGCTCCGGGCGCCAGGTTAAAGGAAACAATGGCAACCGGGAACTGGCCTTGCCGACTCATCACAAGAGGGGCCGTCCTCTCTGAAATTTCTGTAAAAGCGCTTAACGGTATGGGTCGCTTTAAAGCGGACATCAAATAAATGTTTTTTAAAGCATCTGCCCTGGTTTGCAACGCCGGCAATATTTCCAGGATGATGTAATACTGGTTAATCTGGGTGAATATGGTCGATATCTGGTTTTGGCCAAAGGCGTTATAAAGGGCGTTGTCAATGTCCTGAACATTCACCCCCAGCCGTGCCGCTGCCCTGCGGTCAATATGAATATAGGCTTGAAGTCCCAGGTTTTGCTGATCGGAAGCAACATCCTGGAGGATCGGGATGCCTTTCAGCTTTTCAACAAAGAGATCTGTCCACCGGGAAAGGTCTTCTCCATTTGGCGTATTTAAACTGTACTGATATTGTGTCCGGCTCACCCGGTCTTCAATGGATAGATCCTGCACAGGCTGCATATACACCATAATCCCCGGAACATTTTTTGTTTTTTCCTGAAGGCGCCGGATAATCTGGCTGGCTGTCTCTTTCCTTTGATCAAGAGGCTTTAAATTAATCAATAACCGCCCTGTATTGAGCGTGGTGTTCGTTCCATCAATCCCGATAAAAGAGGAAACATTATCCACCGCCGTATCTTGCAAGATGATATGTGTTAAAGCCTGCTGCCGCTGCGCCATGGCGCTAAAGGAAACAGACTGGGAAGCTTCCGAAATGCCTTGGATTAAGCCTGTGTCCTGTACAGGAAAAAACCCTTTGGGTATGACGTAAAATAATCCCATTGTCACCATAAGGGTCGCGGCCGCCACGCCGAGTGTTGTGCGCTGGTGGTTCAATACAACCTCAAGGGAACGGGCATATTTTTCTACCAGTCCTTTGATGAGCCGCTGCGCATAATTTTGTTCGGCTTCCCTCATTTGACGGAGGGATAACCATCGAGAACAAAGCATCGGCGTCAAGGTCAAGGAAACAAAGCCGGAAATAAGGATGGATACGGAAAGCGTGATCGCAAACTCCCGAAACAAACGCCCTACAAGGTCTTGCATAAACAGCAAAGGAATGAGGACCGCAATAAGGGAGAGGGTTAAAGACAAAATGGTAAACCCGATTTGTTGCGCCCCTTTTAAGGCTGCCTGAAAAGGAGCCATCCCCTTTTCAAGATACCGCGAAATATTCTCCAGCATGACAATGGCATCATCCACCACAAATCCTGTCGCAATCGTTAAGGCCATTAACGACAAGTTATTCAGGCTGAACCCCATTAAATACATGAAACTGAACGTTCCAATTAAAGATAACGGAACCGCCACGCTCGGAATGAGCGTTGCCGCAAAGTTCTTTAAGAACAAAAAGACCACGAAAACCACCAGGCAAATGGAAATGACCAAATCTCTTAACGCATCATCAACAGAAGCGCGAACGGTCAGTGTCCGGTCATTCAAAACAGATACATCTATATCCCCCGGCAAACCGGCGCTCAAACTCGGTAACAGCTTTTTGATCCGGTCCACCACCTCAATGACATTAGCCCCTGGCTGGCGTTGGATATTTAAAATAATCGCCGGATCTTCGTTTTTCCATGCCGCCTGGTATTGGTTTTCAGGGCCGTCAACCACCGTGGCCACGTCCCGCAAATAAATAGGCGCATCATTCTTGTAAGCCATAACCAGATCACGGCATGCAGCGCTGGTGAGAACCTGATCATTGGCGTTAATGACATAGGCTTCAAAGGGGCCATCAAAGCTTCCTTTGGGTTGGTTGCTATTTGCAGCGCTGATGGCTGTGCGGATGTCCTCCAGCGTCAACCCGTATTGGGCCAAAGCCATGGGATTGCACTGCACCCGTACTGCCGGCCTTTGCGCCCCACTGATGCTGACAAGCCCCACACCTGATATCTGGGAAATTTTCTGGGAAAACCGGGTTTCTGCATATTCCTGTACCCGATACATGGGAAGGCGCTTGGAGGTTAAAGCAAGCGTCATAATGGGTGTATCTGCCGGGTTGACCTTATTATAAATAGGGGGATTCGGCAAATTGGTGGGCAGGTAAGTCGAAGCGGCATTGATGGCCGCTTGGACTTCCTGCTCTGCAATGTCCAGGGTTGTTTCAAGGCTGAATTTCAAAGTGATGACAGAAGCCCCCGTCGAGCTGGTGGACGTCATCTGCCCCACCCCTGCCATAATGCCAAACTGCTTTTCCAGAGGGGCCGTCACCAGAGATGCCATGACATCAGGACTCGCACCCGGGTAAAAGGTTGACACGCGGATGGTTGGATAATCCACCTCTGGCAAAGCTGAGACCGGTAACAAGCGATAGGACAGCCATCCCAAAAGAAGGATTGAAAACATCACGGATAAAAGGTTCCGACAGGTTCATGCGGCAAGATGCTTGTTTGGTTCGTCCCCTGGCGTTACTGTCACAAGGGCACCCTCCGACAACTTATCCGTCCCTTGGGTCACAACCATCAAACCTTCCGCCACATCCCCCACCACCACAGTCTCTCCCTCCATCCTTGTTTTTACCGTGACCAACTTGACAGAAACCGTTTTATCTTTCTCATTGACGACATAGACAAACGGGCCTTGCCTGCCTGTCTGGACAGCGGCCGTTGGCACAATGAGGGCATCCGGAAGGGTATCTACGTTCAGCCGGATATTGACAAATTGATTGGGGAAAAGCCGCAAATCCTTATTATCGAAGATGGCCTTAAGCTTAATGGTCCCTGTCGTGTGATCGATTTGGCTATCCATCGCCAGGAAGCGGCCCGTCGCTAAAATTTTCTCTCCTTTTCCATCAAAAGCATCTGCTACAAGGGAAGCCCCGCTTTTCATCTTTTCCTGAACCTGGCCCAAATCATCTTCAGGAATGGGAAAAACGACCGTGATGGGAGAAATCTGATTGATCGTTGTGATGGGGGTTGCATCAGTGGTCTGAACAAGGTTTCCAGGGTTGACTTGCCGCAACCCGATCATTCCTGAAATATCAGCAGTGATCCGACAATAGTGCAAGTTCACTTTAGCACTATCGATCAGACCTTGATCCGAATTGACTGTGCCTTCGTACTGCTTCACCACATGAATTTGCGTCTCAAGCGTCTGCTGGGAAACAGCATCCTGGGCATACAATTTTCTATATCGTTTCAAGTCAAGCCGGGCATTATTGAGTAAAGCCTCGTCTCGAACCAGTTGCCCCTGGTATTGTTTAAGAAGGGCCTCATAAGGGAGAGGGTCAATGTCAATCAAAAGCTGGCCTTTTGTCACCATTTGACCTTCGTCAAAATGAACCTTTAAAATCCGCCCATTAATCTGGGTCTTAACCGTCACGCTCTCAAGGGGGGTGACTGTTCCTATGGCATTCAAATAAAGAGGGACATCGCCTTTACGGACTTTAGCTGCCAAGACAGGGGTGGGGGGCTTCCCAGTTTGCCTATCCCCGTTTCCAGACTTTCCCCAATGGATTAAAGCAAAGACGGAAAACAGAAAAATACTGCCACCCGCCACCCAATATATCCCCTTTTTCCCAAGGTGAGACTGGGCAGACTGGTAAAAGGAATCGGATTGGAATCTCTGGCCAATAACAGAAGCGTAAGCTCGGATGTCTTTACCAAGCCTCTTGAATTTTTTCTGCTTCTCAATCCATCTTTCCATCGCAGTCGTCAAACGCCTATAAGTTACCTTATATTAAGCGTATCTAACTTTTAAGAAAAAATTAAGGCAAATTAATTGCTTGTGATCAAAGAAATAATCGCTAGATTGTTTTATGAATAAAGATTGTCGCGGATTATAGGCTCCGCGTGGCCTTTAGAGGTAAAATCAGCAATAGAAATTACTAACTCTAAATTTTTATTAACAATCTTTCATATGACCTTTAACGACATCTTAGAAGTGTAATGCCTTAAACAAGCATTATCATGCACCATAAAGCTTCTCCCCTGAGGTGTCGTCATGCTTGTTTGGGTACAAACTTTTCCATCCGCCTGTGCTAAA
>JAJONN010000103.1 GCA_021323455.1 Alphaproteobacteria bacterium
TCAGGTAGAGCTCGCGGCCCTTAACTACCAGCGTAGCCGCCTTGTCCGGTCGTGGACCCATCTGGAACGGCAACGGGGCGGGTTCGGGTTCATTGGGGGACCTGGGGAATCTCAACTGGAACTCGACCGCCGATTGATTGATGAGCGTATCCTGAAAATCAAGAACGGCCTTGCGCAAGCCAAGCGGACGCGAGGGTTGCAGCGTACAGCGCGCAAACGTGTTCCTTATCCTGTTGTGGCCCTGGTTGGTTATACGAATGCTGGAAAATCTACTTTATTTAATATGATTACAAAAGCAGACGTGTTTGCCGAAAACCTTCTTTTTGCAACCCTTGACCCAACCATGCGGCAGGTCAAGCTGCCAAGTGGTCGCCAGGTTATTTTCTCAGATACGGTGGGTTTTATTTCTGATCTGCCGACGCAACTTATTGCTGCCTTTCGGGCTACGTTGGAAGAAGTTTGCGCCGCTGACCTCATCCTTCACGTTCGAGATATTGCCCATCCGGATACAAACTATCAAGCGCAGGATGTTTATCAAACGCTTGAAGAATTAGGGATCACCCATCCGTTGGAGTCAGGGGTACTCCTGGAGGTGTGCAATAAAGTGGACCTTTTGCCGGACGAGGATCTCCACAACCTCGAAAACCAACTCAAACGAGATCCGAATTCAATGGCTGTTTCCGCCTTAACGGGACAGGGCATAAGCGCTTTGCTAAGCCAGATAGATAAAAAATTGCAGGAAAAAGGGGATATTGTGCAGGTAACAATCCCTGCTTCTGCAGGTGAAATGCTGGCCTGGTGTTACCGCCAAGGCGTAATCGTGGAGCGACAGGATGAGGATAGCGTTATTCACTTGACGTTACGCTTAACGTTAGCCGAAAAGCGCAAGTTGGGGCTTGAGAAAGGATAAGACTACCCCTTCTCCGCCGAATAAAGCCGGGTTTGCTGTAGGATTCGCTCCATAGGTTTAGTTTTTGTTTAGCGGTGCTTCTTCCGAATATAAGGGTGGGTTTAACTTGTATAACCAAGTAAAGAAATTATCGGCAACTTGGTGACATCTTTTTTGCCCTGGGACCTCTTCTTGGTTGTGGGGGAAGCGGCGCTGGAAGACGGTAATAGCCCCTCATGATGAGATAATCGTAAATTACAGAATTTTCTTTCTTGAGAGGTAGTTCGGCTTCAGGCGTTCCAACCTCTGGGTCAATTATGATATGTTCTATAGGGAACACGCCTTTCCTAGCTAATTTAGCCAGAATATTGCCAGCATCGGCGTGTTCATAGACCTTGTGCCGTGGATCGAAACGCGCGTAGGATTTTATAGGAATAAAAATCCATTCAATTGTTTCGTAATTAAAAGGTCCACTGCAAAATATATCTCCAAGCCCTGTTTCATAAATCTCTCCGGAAGAAAGAGCAGATGAGCAACACATCATTATATGTTCCGAATCAATCATCTTAATAGAGAAGTTAAGTTCCGGGTATTCTTTTATTGTTCCAAAAAATTTAACCCATTTTGGGTTTGACATGAGCATAGTATTTTGTTTTTTGAATCTCTCTATTTTTCGATAGTATCTTTCCATTTTTAATCAACATGTTAATTTATATGTGCGGTAGAGGAATATAAGAATAATACAAAATAGTTTTAACTCAAAATAATTTTTCTTAATCTCAATTTAAAAGCGCGTTTATAGAAATGAAATAATTATATTTTCAAATAATCACTGATGTTTACTATCCTATAGAAAAACTTATCAGTATATACTGACTCGCTGACATCTCCCATGTGAAATAAAACCGGGATTTTGGCAAACCCATCAGGCGCTGAAAAATTTTTTAATTTTTCTGCCCAATTTCCCTCCTATTGAATTTAAATTCGCATATAAAAAAATTACGCTGGTTTGTTTGAATTAAATAGTCAATTTGACATCCTTTTTTACGTGCGGCAGCTTTCTGAAAATAGGGATTATCAGCGAGGATATCATGGCCTTTAATATCTAAAGATTCGAGAATAAGAGACCTGTTTTGCAACAATAAGCTTTCCACCTGTAACCCCATTATTGAGTCCCAACCCGGTAACTTGACCACATCTTGGGCAGTAAACACCCCTTGCTGGATTATGGGTAAATTTGGCTCAATATATTTTAGGAAAAATCGCACATATTGATCACTCAAACGGTACAAACTTTGGCGTCCAATCTTACCTGTTTTGAGAGACCATTGAAAATGCTCCGTAACAAATCCAGAAGTAATGAGGTTATGGAGGTGCTTACCGAGTGTTCCACTATGCGGGTAATTCAAGGTATCTCGAATCTCAGCTTGGGTTCGCATACCATCTCGCAAGCATTGAATAATCTTTTTATAAATGGTCCCGTGTTTGCCAAACAAATCATGAAAGATTCGATCAAATTCAGTGACTAACAGGCCATTTTGTTGAAAACACAAGTCAATAATCTGTGAATCTGCCAATTTATTATGGGTAACTTGCTCTAAATACCAAGGGATTCCACCAACGACTGACAGTATCTTATAGTATTCATAGGGGGATCCTTTAAAATCATTCTGCCTCAAAAACGCTGCACATTCAGGGATCGTCAGGGGAAGTAAATTTATTTCCAGAGAAATACGCCCAAAAAAGGCTGTACTCTTTAAAATATTCTCTTCAATCCAGGATGATATAGAACCACATAAAATTAAGATCAAATTCGGAAATTGGGAGTGGTTAAGATCCCACCATATTTTAAGGTGTCCTAAAAATTTAGGGCTTTTATGGGCCATCCAAGAAATCTCATCAAATAAAACAACCGTTGGTTTATTGTCTGCATGGTCCCTTATCGCCTTTGCAAGGGCATTAAAAGCATCACTCCACCTTAAGAATGTGCAGGGAGGTTGTTTAAAATAAAGACATAGCTGTTCCGAAAAACTATTTAACTGATCCTGGTTTGTTGCGTCATCGGTCGGGGGGTATCCTGTGAAAGGAATAAATATCTTATCCTTGCCAAATTCCTCTGCCAAACGGCTTTTTCCAATGCGTCTCCTTCCCTTTATAACCACTAAAGATGCTTTGGTCTTATGCGCCAATGTTTTGAGTTGGTCTAGGATTTTCTGTCGTCCTATATATTTTTTTGTCATTTCCCGACAATT
>JAJONN010000061.1 GCA_021323455.1 Alphaproteobacteria bacterium
AATTTTATCTTGTGGCACCTTCCAATATACGGCCCCCTTCGACAATGGCCTGGTAGAAAACGAGTTAGATCATGTGCTTGTAGGGTTTGCTGACCCTGAGACCATTAAGCCAAACCCTGATGAAGTCAGTGACTATAGATGGGTGTCCATAGATCAGTTAAAGGATGAATTAGAAAAAACGCCTGGATCTTTTACGCCATGGTTTCACCAGGCTCTTGAAGTAGCCTTGAAAACTGATGATTGAGCCTACCCTCAACCAGAATTTAAAAAGGATAAGAACTGCCAATATACTTCTTGCTTTCAAGATGACCCTTGCCTAGATTCTTGAGATATGCGAGTTTGAAAAATAATGATTTTTGTAAGGAGCGTTGGCGCAAGGGATTGTGCCTTTGGCTTCATAGGGAGGACAGTCCATGGATATTATTTTGGTTCCTTTGATCCGGGTCATGATTATGGCTTTAAATGCGTATTGGTGGGCCATTGTTATTTATGTAATCCTGGGGTGGCTTGAGCAATTTAATGTCATCAACCGCTATAATAATTTTGTGTATGGCCTTCATACATTTTTATTCCGTGTTGTTGAGCCGGCCCTTGTTCCCATCCGTCGGTTGTTACCAAATATGGGAGGTGGTGTGGATCTTTCCCCCTTGGTTTTAATTTTAGGGATATATCTGGTGCAAGGCATTCTCATCCAGTTGGCCATAAAGTTTCCTTTCTAAAGGAGAGCGATATGGTTGCAACGCTTATTGATGGGCAAGCGATTGCAACCCAAATTCGTCAAGATATTGCCCATAAAGTGACAAGTTTCCAGAAACAGCGTGGCTATGCGCCCGGGCTTGCTGTTCTTTTGATCGGGGATAATCCTGCCAGCCAGATCTATGTCAAAAATAAAAGCAAAGCTTGTGAACAAGCCGGCATCCGCTCCCATGTTTATGCACTGCCCGCAACAACGGCTCAAGGAGACGTCTTAGAAAAAATTGATGCCTTGAATGCGGATGACCGTATCCATGGCATCTTAATCCAGTTGCCCTTGCCGGATTCCCTGGAAACAGCGGCCATCATTTCCCGAATTGCGCCCCCCAAAGATGTGGATGGCCTTCACCCTCAAAATCTGGGCCTCCTTTTTTCAGGCCGCCCGAACCTCGTGCCATGCACGCCTCTGGGCTGTCTTCACCTCATAAAATCTGTGATGCTTTCCCTTGAAGGAAAGCGTGCCGTCGTCGTGGGGCGTTCCCTCCTGGTTGGTCGCCCCATGGGGTTGTTGCTGGGCTTTGAAGGCGCCACAGTCGTGCAGACGCATTCCCGCACGCTTAATTTGGGGGAAGAATGCCGACGCGCGGACATTCTCGTCTCTGCGGTGGGCAAGCCTGGCTTGATTACGGCAGACCATATCAAGCCAGGGGCCGTTGTTATTGATATTGGCACCACGCGCCTGACAAGTTCTGATGGCACGGTCTCCTTACGCGGGGATGTTGTGTTTGATGAGGTTAAGGAAGTCGCTGGATTCCTGACCCCCGTCCCCGGAGGCGTCGGTCCCATGACGATTGCTTATCTGTTACTGAATACGCTGTTTGCTGCGGAGAAGTCAGTTGCTTTTCGTTAATTGCTCCCCCAAGGTGCTATCCTGTAGAATGATCGCGGCCATCCCACCCCCCTTTAAAAATAAATCAAAAATTCTATATTAATTTATGGTAACCTCAAGTTTTATTCAAAAAGCAGGTTGGGAAAGGAATGTGGGATGTTGCGCGTACCCTATATTTTTATCATTTTTCTGTCTTGCCTTGTTTTTTCCCATCAGGTGATGGCGGGGCCCCACCATTATTGCCGAAAATATATTGAAGAAGCGGCCCGGAAAACGGGCGTCTTACCTGAGATCTTGTGGGCTGTTGCGAAGACAGAAAGTAATTTTAAGGGCGCACCCTGGCCTTGGACGGTAAATCTCCAGGGAAAAGGATATTATTTTCCGGACAGGCTTTCTGCCAAGAAATTCTTAAAGTCTTTGCCCAAAAAGTTCCAATACCAAACAGATGTGGGGTGTATGCAATTGAATTGGGGATTTCACGGCAAGGCATTTCCCCAGTTGTCTGCGATGTTAAACCCCCGCTTGAATATCATTTATGCGGCTTACTTTCTAAAAGAGTTGTACAGAGAAACGGGGAAGTGGGCAAAAGCAGTCGCAAACTATCATTCCCGCAAGTGGCTTCGAGGTGGCAGGTATGCGAGCCGTGTGGCGCACGTGGTCAAGGATTATCACCAATAAATTGCGTTTACGCCTTCGGGTTCAAAACCTGTTCCATTTTCCGGTCTATCCTGTATGGATCATCGCTGATGGAGATGAGGTTGTCTTCCCCCATCCACACCGTTTGATAAGTAAAGAAAACAGAGATATCTTCTTCCGGTTTTATGGTTTGGGTGGCTCCTTTGTGAATAGCTTTTTCAATGTGTTCATGGGACCACTTGTTTTCGTTATTTAATATCCATACAGCAAGGTCTTCCGGTGTTTTGAGGCGAATGCACCCCGAAGAAAAGGCGCGGGCCGTTCTGTGAAATAGCTTTTCATCAGAGGTGGGGCTGCCGTGGATGTAAATTGTATAAGGATTTTCAATATTAAATTTGACCCGTCCCAAAGCATTGCGTGCCCCAGGGCTTTGACGCAAATGATAATGTATCCCTTCGTTTTCCCAATCAGCTTCATCGGGGTTAACCACATTGCCGGTATGATCCATAACCGTAAAGCCGGAACGCCGGATATAATCAGGGTCATTGATAATTTTAGGAAGTTTGTCATGGACAAGGATCGTATAAGGCACCCCCCAGGAAGGATTGACGATGATATTTCTCAACGGTGCATAAAATAAAGGGGTTCGGCGGCTGGGACGCCCCACGATTGCTGGAATCGTGAGCTTGAGGTCAGATTTTTCATACGCTTGGACCTGGTATCCGGCAACGTTGACAATAATGTATTTTTCTCCCAAATCCTCAGGAAGCCACCGCAAACGTTCCATATTGTAAATGACTTGCCGGATGCGGTCATGAATCGACTGATTCAAGGCATCTTTTGTTTTGGCACCCACGATGCCGTCAGGCTCAAGCGTATGGCGCTTTTGAAATTGGCGCAAGGCTGTGTCCAATTCTGGGTCAAAAGTTGAAGAGGGATTGCTGCCTTCTTTCAAGTCGCCATAAAGAGTGAGGATTTGACGCAATGTCCCCGTTTCTGGATGTTCTTCCCCGATTTTCAAAGTCTTTGCCTCTTTTATTGTTGGCCATTCCTTTGTGTTTTTTGCAAGTTCCCGCCAGGTAGCTAAAATCTTTTTAAGGTGGGCGTATTGAGGGATGGCAGGCGCCATATGGCGCAGTTTTCGGCATTCTGTTGACTTATCCTGAATCGCATCGAGCAGGAGCGCCACGGAATGTGTTTTGGGGCTGGGAAATTTGATGTCACGGCTGATACGGGATGGATCTATTCGCCCTGACCGGATGTGGGTGATAAACTCGAGGTAGCGTTTCGTTAAAAGAATTTCAGCGTCTACCCAGTTTCCGGGTTTATGGGCTGTGTGGGTGGCATCTTCATAATCATGAGGCGTTAAGCCGTCCTCAGCGGCGTCTTTCAGGGTTTCTACAGCAATATGGCCGCATTTTGTGAGATTGCCTTGAAAAAACCAGACAGGTTCACGTCCCATTTTTTCGTAAAAAGCGACCGTATCTTCATCGGATGGGTCTTTGAGAGAAGACAGAGCGTCCTTAAACCCGCCGTCGTTTACAGATGGTTCCTGGTTGATGAGCGGGTTGTCAATGACAGGCAGGCTCCCGGCGGTAGAGGGGAATGCTATAAGGCCAAAAGCCAGAACCAGCTTAAGTAGGGCTGTCATTTTGTTGCAAGCGCTCTTTTGAACGATAGTCTTCATTTTCTCAATATAGGTTATTTATCGTTAAAAATAGATGAAAAGGGAGGAAAAAATTTGCTAAAAGAAAGGAACGGGGAGGCTTGATTGTGGCCCTGACTTCTAAAAAAATACGGCTCATGCTCAATAAACGGTTTGACAAACGGGGACGAAACGTCGTATTTGAAAGCATAGACATGTATGTCAATATTATTAAGAGCTTGTAAAGATAGGCTATATTCATGACAAAGCGCACGACAGCAAAACATAAAATTGACCGCCGGTTAGGGATAAACCTGTGGGGTCGCCCCAAAAGCCCCATGAACCGCCGTAATTATGGACCAGGCCAACATGGACAGCAACGGTCAAAACCTTCTGATTATGGCATTCAGCTGCGGGCAAAACAAAAATTGAAAGGATACTACGGTAATATTAGTGAGCGTCAATTCCGCCGTTTATATGAAGAGGCGGTGCGCCGCCGGGGAGATACGTCTGAGAACCTGATTGAATTGCTGGAACGTCGCTTGGATGCCGTGATCTACCGTATGAAATTTGTGTCGACTGTTTTTGCGGCCCGTCAATTTGTCAACCATGGCCACGTTTTGGTCAACGGCAAGCGCGTCAACATTCCTTCTTACCAGCTACGGGATGGGGATGAAGTTGTGGTTGTTGGGCGGATGAAAGATAATGTGAACGTTGCGCTTGCCATTCAATCTAATGAGCGTGATGTGCCAGACTACGTTGAAGCCGATCATAAGGACTTTAAGGGGCGTTTTATCCGAGGACCAAAGCTGGCGGATGTGCCTTATCCGGTTAGCATGGAGCCAAACTTGGTTGTCGAGTTTTACTCACGCTAAAGACCAATCGCAATGATATAACAGGAAGCCTGGGAAATTTCCCAGGCTTTTTTTATGTTTTTAAGAGCCAAGAGGATAGACGTTTCTTTAAATCTTGCCTCTGGTCAGATCCAAAAAATCTATTGTATAATTTATTTAGGGTGAATTTTACCAAAACTAGGCAGGGAGAGCTCCGGTGAACCGAACACATCTTTTAACAGCAATATCTTTAATGGCTTTCATGTCGGTCGGCCCAGTGATACCTGTTTGGGCAGAAAACCCGCCCCTTAAAATTGGGACGGATGTGAAAGAGATGCAAAAAGTTGAAGTTAATGGCGTAAAAATTGAAAATTTTGCAGGAAATGTGATCATTAAATCTATAGGGACCGGCAAAACAGTCCGTGTTTCTTTAACAGGGGCTGATGAGCTTCTTGGCCAGGTTCTTGTAACGGATAGCCATGAGACCCAAAAAGGCAATCTTTATATTGCTTTCGAGAGCAACGTGCCTGTATTAAACGATGTCAATAAATTAATCCTGACGTTGGAAATGCCAGCTCACATGCCTCTCGATCTAACTTTGGTGGGAGGAAAAGGGACCATTGGGCCGCGCGAAACAAATGATACAAAAATTAATATTGATGGGTTTGGGGATATAAAGCTGGCGTCGGTCAAAAATCTGGAAAGTAAGATTGAGGGGTCGGGTGAGATGACCATTATGGACATAACTGGCAACGCAGAGATCGCTATCCGGGGCGATGGAAAATATGTCCTTCAAAAAGGGACCATTCCTCATCTCAAAGCCTCCATTGGCGGAACGGGCGTCATGGAGATCATGGCGGATGTTCATGATGCTGATCTCAAATCTGAGGGAGCAGGTACGATGACCCTTGCAACGGTTACCGGAAAACTTAACCAATCCATGAGTGGCGCTGGAAGCATCCGTATTTCAAAAATTGATGGTTCCTTTGAAAATAAAATTTCTGGTTCAGCCAAACTTAAGATGAATTGTAGCCAGGACAACAAAAAGAAAGCTTGATAGAATTTTTATGTTTCTTAGTCGCCTGTCATGGCTTGGTAGTGCTTGATTTGTGCCTGGACATCTTTCTTTTGATCTGGGACGTTTAATGCCTTTGGGCTTGAGCGCGAAGCCTTTAAGCTGTCAACCTCTTTCTGGATGCCTTGTATTTGAGCCTTTAAGTCGATAACGCTGTCGGCAAGCTCTTCAGGATTAAAGTTGATGGCCCTTTTTAATTGGATTTCTTTAATTTTCTGTTGTAACTCTTCTCTTCCTCTTTTGATGGCATCTGGATTGACAGCCATTTTCTGATAATCTTTGATTTTTTCTTGAATATCTTCCTTTTGCTTAATATATTTTTGCCGTTCATCTTTCAGGTTAGCGATCATCTTTGCCTGTTGTGCCCCTGTATTATCCTTGCCAACGGCTTTTTTCAGGCGGTTTAGGATGCCACCCTTGGCAGGTTGCTGGCTAGTTAAGTCATTAATCTGAGAATCTGTCAGGGCAATAGCTGCTTCAATAGCTTTCATAGATTCTTGAAGTTTGAGGATGTAGGCATCCTTATTTTCGTCCAGGTGGAAAGCCATCATCATCTTTTCCAAAAGCTTAATTTGCAAGAGGGCGATATAATCGTCAAAACGCTCTTGTTCTTCTTTCAGGTCTTTCGATAGTTGTTTTATTTTCTCCCAACGCTCTGCCTTGTTAACAGTGATATACAGGTCATCTGTAAAATCATGGAATGTATTTAAATAATTGGATGGATTGAATAAGCTTAATATTTTCTTGCTTTTTCTCAAATCAAGAGAGGCGACCTCAAGGGAGGTGACTTCTTCTATCGCTTGCCCAATCGTTTTCCGGCCCAGTAAATTTTCCATTTTTTGGCTTAACGCGACAATCTTTTCATAAGATTGCGTTGCCGCTTCCAGAATTTGTTCATCTATGGTTTCAATGGCTTGCAAGGCTTCCTTTGTGGGGTGCTGTTGACGTATGATGAGGGGCAAGCGCGATAACGCGCTATTAATACCACCCGTTATGTCAACTCCAGCCTGGGCGCTTTTCTGAATTGCCCGGCCTGCTGACCGTTCTTCCCCTCTTTCTTGAGTAGGAGCATCTAACGCTTTTTTCTGCGTTTGCAAAGCCTGAGCGCGGGCGTCTGGCGCATAGACGCTGGGTTTACCGGAAGCATCTGCCGCTTGCCCGAAGGCAATTGGTGTCATCGTCAAAAAAAGGAAGAACCTGTACGTCATCATCAGCTTCTGGCCTCATAAAAGGTGTACCATCTATGAGTTTACAGAAGACGTGTTAACGATTCGTGAATGACCCCATTACCCCTCAAACTTATTGTTACGGGGGAAACCGATGGGAGCTAGGCGGCCAATCGCGCCGCGGCGGGCACGCCAAGGGCGCAAGTCTGTTTCTTTGACGGGCTTCCCATTGCGATGCCAGGTTAATCCCTCTTCTTCCCGGAACACTTTGATATCAGATAAGGCTCCCTGGCGGTATTTTTGAAGAGTGACACCGCGCCCACGTGTGAGGGTCGGAATTTCGGAGAGGGGATAGATCACAAGTTTCCGGTTTTCCCCGATGATGGCGATCAAATCTTCGGGTGTTGTGTTGGATAGATCAAGACAACCCTTGGCTTTTTCTTCCCCAGCCAAGACCATCACCTGGCGTCCCCCTCGCGTTTGAGATAAAATATCACTGGCGGAAACCTGGAAGCCCCGACCGTCTGTTGAGGTCAAGAGATACCGGGTAAGGCTTTCCTCTCCGTTCGGTGGGTTTCCTGGTTTAACAGCCATCATTTCAATAACGTCTTCTGTTGTATCCAGATCAATCATCAACCGCAGCGGCTCTCCATGGCCCCGTCCGCGCGGAAGCTTGTCCACACCAAGGGTATAGAAGCGACCGTTGGTTGCAAAAATCAGCAGCTTGTCTGTTGTCTGAGCGGGGATCACGTAGCGCCCTTCATCGCCATCCTTGTATTTCAAATCATCCGAGGAGATCTGGTGCCCTTTAATAGCCCGAATCCAACCCTTGCTTGAACAAATGATGGTGACATCCTCCCGTTCAATAATGGCTTCAATAGGAACAAGAACAACTTGCGGCGCTTCTGCCAGGGTCGTCCGGCGCGCACCGAGCGGTGTATGCTGTCCAAAGCGTTTTTCAAGGACTTTGATGTCTGCCCGGATGCGTTTCCATTGTTGGGGGACGCTTTGAAGGAGATCTGTAAGCTCGGTCTGTTCTTTGGACAAGGCGGCATGCTCCTGGCGGATTTCAATCTCCTGTAATTTGCGCAAGCTCCGCAAACGCATGTTCAAGATGGCTTCAGTCTGGCTGTCTGTCAGTTTAAAGCGGGCCATCATCACGGGCTTAGGGTCATCTTCTTCTCGGATAATCCGGATGACCTCATCAATGTTTAGGTAAGCGATGAGGTAGCCAGCGAGAACCTCCAGCCGGTCTGCAATTTGTTTCAGGCGATGGTGGCTGCGCCGCGTGAGTACTTCCCGGCGGTGGTTGAGAAAGGCGAGCAAGACTTGTTTGAGGTCCATGACTCTTGGCGTTTTTCCGCCATCCAGCACATTCATATTGAGGGAAATGCGGGTCTCCAGGTCTGTATGACGGAAGAGGGATTCCATCAATACGTCTGCGTCTACGAGGCGGCTTTTGGGTTCAAGAACGAGACGGACCTGGTCTGTGGATTCATCAATGACATCGCCCAAAAGCGGGAGTTTCTTTTCTGATAAAAGCTCGGCGATCTTTTCAACCAGCTTGGATTTGCCAACTTGATAAGGGATCTCTGTAACGACGATGCGCCAGGCGCCTCCCTTGAGTTGCTCAGTTTCCCAGCGTGCCCGCAAGCGAAAGCTGCCCCGGCCGGAGGTGTAACTCTTGAGAATGGATTCTTTCCCTTCAACAAGGATGCCACCGGTGGGGAAGTCTGGGCCGGGAATGAGCTCAAGCAGGTCGGCAAGGGAAGCCTCTGGTTTGTCAAGAAGAAGCATGAGCCCTTGGCAAAGCTCGGCCACATTATGGGGGGGGATGGAGGTGGCCATCCCCACCGCGATGCCGCTGGAGCCGTTCGCAAGCAGGTTGGGGAAAGCGGCAGGGAAGACGATGGGTTCTTCGGATTCACCATCATAGGTTGTGCGAAAATCGATGGCGTTCTCATCAATGCCTTCCATGAGCAAGGCGGCGACTTCTGTGAGGCGGGCTTCCGTATACCGCATGGCGGCGGCATTGTCGCCATCAATGTTACCAAAATTCCCTTGGCCATCAATGAGCGGGTACCGCATCGAAAAGTCCTGCGCCTGGCGGACAAGGGCGTCATAAATAGACTGGTCTCCATGCGGGTGAAATTTACCCATGACATCGCCTACCACGCGGGCTGATTTTTTAAAGTTCGCGGTCGGGTTCAGGCGCAGTTGTTGCATGGCGTAGATCAAACGGCGATGAACAGGCTTTAACCCGTCACGTACGTCGGGAAGTGACCGCGACGTGATCGTGGACAAAGCATAAGCCAGGTATCGGTCACCTAAGGCTTGCTCAAAGGAAATGTCACTCACATTTTGCACACTCATGATCCGCTCAATCTTAAAAGAAGGATATTTCTATACCAAACTCGGTGATAATTTGGATTTTTAATACCCCTCACCCGCCATTACGCTTGCGCTTATGGCGACCTCTCCCACAAGGGGAGAGGTAAAATACACGGGCTGTTTGTACCTCTCCCCTTGTGGGAGAGGTCGGTGCGATTCGCGACAACGGAGCGAAGAGCAGCGGGTGAGGGGTATGATGAAAAAGCTCAAATTATGCCTGACTTTCAGTATATATCAGTATATATGGTTTATGACAAAAAAGTACAGAATTTCAATGCGAATAGTCGGTTCTTTTGCGAGAAAGGTGATGGGAGGCTGGTATACCGAATCATCCGTTTTGCCTTTTTGGTACAGTCACCAAGGCATTCAACCTTATGGACTATACGCCACTGGCGTACAAAGCGGGTTTTTTTGTAATAGCCACACCACCATACGCCGCTACGCCACTGGCGTACAAAATGAGCGTTTTTTTTCAAACCCCTTAATCTCATTAGAGTGAGTATAAAGCCGATTCAAAAATAAGTATAGGAATAACAATGCCCATAAAGGAGCGCTATCAGGGCCATAGCCGACAAGAAAGGGAATTCAAATGGGTAATAAAAATATATACCCACTTTAAAAATAAAATGATATATTACCAGGAATATGGCCTATGAGATGTTTATTAACATTCTACCTTTTCATCCTATATTGTATTTTTCATAGCATACATCAAAGCATGGAGAAAAATGAATAATATTCACACAAAAATGGATGATAAGGGCAGGGTCCTCATACCTGCCGTGTTTCGTCAAGCGCTCCACTTGGAAGCGGGCGATGACATTATTCTCCGTTTTGAAGATAATGAAATTCATATGATGACGCCGGAACAGGCTTTAACCAGATTACAGTCAAAAGTTAAGAATTACCTTGATAAAGCAGATAAACCTATTTCTTTGGTTGATGAATTGATAGCGATGCGTCGTGCTGAGGCTCAAGAGGTAGGGTAAGGCTGTGCGAGATGTCTCAGCGCTTTTAGCCCTTATCCAGAACGAGCAAGGAGCAGAGGTCGTAAGGCCCCTTCTCAAAAGGTCTGTCATGTCTGCAGTAAACGTCTCTGAAGTCCTGACAGCTTTGCAAAGGGTAGAGATGCTGCCTAAAGATGCCCTTGCATCCGTAGGCGACGTTATTCAATGCATCATGCCTTTTGACATTGAACAGGCCCAATATGCCGCTGAGTTACAGCCTTATGTACGCCATAAAGGTTTATCGCTGGGTGACAGAGCTTGTATTGCCTTGGGGAAAAAACTGCAAGCCCCTATTTATACAGCCGATAAAATATGGGGTGAATTACAACTCGACCCTATCGTAATCACCCTCATCAGGTGACTCAGGTTTTTCCATGAAAATGAGGGTGCAGGTTTTCCATAAAATGAGTTATAGTGGCCGTGTTATTGGTTGGCTTTAAAATTAAGGAAAAAGACCCATGGACTTTTTGGCTGGCCGCCTAAAGCGCATCAACCCTTCCCCAACGCTTGCCATGACGGCAAAGGCCCTTGAACTGAAAGCAAAAGGACAGGATATTATCAGCTTGAGCGCTGGCGAACCGGACTTCGATACGCCTGACCATGTTAAGCAAGCAGCGGTTGAAGCCATGGCGAAGGGGATGACGAAATATACTGCTGTTGAAGGGATGGCGGCTTTGCGAAAGGCCATTCAGGAGAAATTTCTTCGGGATAATCACCTGACGTTTGCTTTGGATGAAATCACCGTTGGAAATGGCGCAAAGCAAGTGATTTTTAACGCATTGCTCGCGACTGTTGACCAGGGGGATGAGGTCATTATCCCGGCGCCGTATTGGGTATCTTATCCCGATATGGTGCATCTCTGTGGGGGAACCAGCGTTATTGTGCCTTGCCCAGAGGCTGACCATTTCAAGTTAACGGCTGAAACCCTGGAGGCGGCCATTACCCCGCAGACGAAATGGCTGATCCTGAATTCTCCCGGTAACCCGACAGGGCGCGTTTACCATGAGAACGAATTGATCGCTCTCGCGGGTGTGTTGGCGCGCCATCCGCATGTTTATGTTTTATGTGATGATATCTATGAATACCTGGTTTATGACCAGACGCCTTTTACAACGCTGGCGGCGATAGCGCCAACATTGAAAGACCGTATTTTAACAGTCAATGGCGTTTCCAAAGCCTATGCCATGACGGGGTGGCGCATTGGCTACGGGGCAGGGCCAAAGCCCTTGATCACGGCCATGACGATGGTCCAGTCCCACAGCACGTCAAATGCTTGCTCCCTTTCCCAGGCCGCTGCCGACGGGACCTCGCCCTTGACATCATTAATGCAACCCTTGGCTTGTCGTGTATGAAACCGGAAGGCGCTTTTTACCTTTATATTTCGTGCGCTGGTGTTATCGGGAAAACAACGCCTCAGGGAAAAAAGATCACGACGGACAATGATTTTGCCCTTTATCTTTTGGAAAACGCTGGAATCGCCGCTGTGAGTGGCGATTCTTTTGGCTTGTCGCCTTATATCCGTATTTCTTACGCCATTGAGACAACCCTGTTGCGCGACGCCTGCTGCCGCATCCAAAAAGCCGTACAAGCGCTGGGTTAGTACAGTGAATGATGAATTCTGACGCCCCTAAGGCTGTCATCCCGGGGCTTAGGAAGCCTTGGCGAAGCTTTGCAAGCCTTTAGGCTTCCTTAGAACCCGGGATCCATCTATCCTTGCCTACATATTTGAAATATTGTAAAAATACATGGATCCCGGCTCCTAAGGTTTTGTAACGCTTCACGACGTTCAGCTAACAAAACCTAAGGGCCAGGATGACAACTCTGGGGAACAAAATTAATGAAACGGTGTATTAGCCTCCTGCGGCATTATTCCCATTAATCTTTCCGCTGGAACGGAAGCACGAAACCCATTACAGTTTTTGTATGCAGCGCAGGATCTTAGCTTTTTTATTCATGTTGGGTGTTGGAAGCCTAGGAGGGGTATTTCTCCTCTGGGGCCCTGGAGGCGTTCTGTCACCGGGGCCACATTCCCAAAATGTTACCGTCGTGATCGAAAGAGGCAGTACCTTATCGACAATGGCGCATGTGCTCATGGCAGAAGGCGCTATAAAACACCCATGGGGCTTCGTGGTGGGCGTTCTTTTTTCCGGGAACCGGGGAAACTTGAAGGCGGGGGAATACCTCATTCCCCCTTATGCCCGCCCTTTGGATATTGTGCGCATCTTCGTGAGTGGTAAGGTGCTTGTGCATCAGGTGACCATTCCCGAAGGGCTGACGGTGGCTCAGGTTGTGGATATCGTGAAGGGGCTTCCGCATTTAAGCGGGGAGGTGATTCATATACCGCCGGAAGGCACGTTGTTGCCGGAAACCTATCAGTATATCCGTGGGGATTCACGGGAGAAAGTTTTATCTCACATGCGGCGGGCAATGAAACAAACCATCGAGGAAACCTGGGCAAGCCGGAAAGAAGGATCCCCCCTTAAAACGCCGGAGGAACTCTTAGTTTTGGCATCCATTGTGGAAAAAGAGACAGGTGTGCCCCAGGAGCGGCCGCGTGTGGCGGCTGTATTCTTGAACCGCTTGAAAAAAGGAATGAAATTGCAGTCTGACCCTACGGTTGTTTATGGCCTTACCCTGGGGGAAAAGCCGCTGGGACGTCTTCTGACTTTTAAAGACCTGGAGTCCGTATCCGATTATAATACCTACCTTATTCCGGCTTTACCACCGAAGCCCATTGCCTGTCCTGGACGCAAAGCCTTGCAAGCGGTGGTAAGCCCTGCAAATACTAATGATTATTATTTTGTTGCTGATGGCACAGGCGGCCATGCTTTCTCCCCTACTTATGGCGCGCATCTCCAGCGCGTCAAGGAATGGCGAAAAATTCAGAAGGGGGGATGAGGCTTGTTCGGGATGTTTGCTCCCTTCTGCTCGACCCGTTCTTGCATTCTTTTCTAAATTAGACCATACTCCGAATATGGCGGACATATTCGGAGTACGGTCTAAAAAATGAAGTTTGTGAACAGATTATTGGAATTGCCCTTATCCCAGAGTTTTTTCCTGTTTGGCGCGAGAAACACAGGCAAAAGTACGTTGTTGAAGCACACTTTTGGTGCAAAGAGAGCCTTGTGGATTGATCTTCTTGATCCAGACCAGGAAGACCGATACGCACGGGAGCCAGCAAGCTTTAAGCAAGAGGTTATGGCGCTTGATGAAACCACCCCCTATGTCATTATTGATGAAATACAAAAGCTACCTAAGCTTTTAAATATTGTGCATCAGCTTATAGAAAGTACAAATAAAATTTTTATTATGACTGGCTCCAGCGCGCGCAAGCTCCGGCATGGGGGAGCTAATTTATTGGCTGGACGGGCATTTATGTATAATTTATATCCCTTTACAGCCCTGGAATTGGGTAAAAGCTTCAATTTGGATGCAGCTTTGCGCTGGGGGACTTTGCCTGCCATCATCTATAAGATGCAGTCTGAAGAAGATAAAAACCTCTTTTTACAAGCATATGCGCAAACTTACCTCAAAGAAGAAATTTGGTTGGAACAATTTATCCGAAAGATTGATCCTTTCAGAAAGTTTTTAGAGGTTTCCGCCCAGTGCAATGGTCAAATCCTTAACTTTTCTAAGATTGCCAGAGATGTTGGGGTAGATGATAAAACGATCCAGCAATATTTTTCTATATTGGAAGATACATTAATGGGATTTATACTGGAACCGTTTCATGCTTCATTCCGAAAAAGACTTCATGCCAAGCCAAAGTTTTATTTTTTTGATACAGGGGTTTGTCGGGCGTTAACGAGAACGCTATCCGTACCCCTTAAAAAATCCAGCAGTGAATATGGCCATTATTTTGAGCATTTTATCATTTTAGAATGTATACGGTTAGCGAGCTGTTATTACCCGGAATTCCGCTTTTCATACCTGAAAACGAGAGATGGCGTAGAGATTGATTTAATTGTGGAGCGCCCTGGACAGAAAAACCTTCTTATCGAAATAAAAAGCTCAGATCATGTGCGGGAAGATAAATTGTCATCCTTTATGGGTTTGGCAAAAGACATTGAGAACAGTGAAGCTATTTGTCTATCCCAGGAAAGCCGCCCGAAAAAAATTGGTGACGTTATGGTATGGCCCTGGATGGAGGCGCTGCGCAAGTATTTTATCCCTGAAGGGGGGTGCTATTCTGGATAAAACTCCTCATCCATGATTTTGTCGAACGTATAGGGACATTCGGGTGGAAAATCCTTTTTATCCAGTCTGGTATCTTTTGCTGCTTTTGAAACCCCGACCTTATAAGCCCGTGCCACAATTTCATCCAGCTTGCTTTTTAAGCTGGAGCTATCTTCGAGGTGAAATCTGGCTTGATCCCTTTGTTCCCTGATCGTATATACCCAGCTATACACTCTGATATTAGGTTGATATTGCCATTTGAGGAGATGCGAAATAACAAGAGCCAAACGGTTAATTAGTTGATGTTTTTCGCTGGTCCCCAAGGCTTCTATCTCCTCAATGATGTTTTCAAAATCAACCTCGCTCATTTTTCCGTCCCTTAAAAGTTGCGCTGTGCTGACAGTCCATCCGTAAAAATCTTCTTCATGTTTCGGGCGCATATTCTTAATCCTCATCGTATCATTTCACATTTTTTTAAGTATAGAGCAAGACTAACAAAATCTCACCTAAAATCCTTAAGGATCTCTTGCATATGAGGAGGAGGGGTAGCTTCTACGGGAATGAGCGCCTTTTTAGCGTAGAGCGGAATCTCAAGGGATCGGGCATGGAGGTGCAGCAGGTTTTTTGAGGGTGTTTCTCCTATCCCTATTTCTCTTGTTGCTGCTTCAGCAGCATCATAAATGTAGTCACCCAGGATGGGGTGGCCTAAGGCCGCGCAATGAACACGCAATTGATGGGTGCGGCCTGTCTGGGGTGTGAGTTCCAGCCAGGTTATCCCCTTTCCTCGTCCCAAAACACGGTAATCCGTCAGGGCAGAAATGCCGCCTTCTTGGTCAACTTTCATCCACCAGTGCTTCCGGCTCTCTGATTGTTTGCTCAAAGGGAAGTCAATACGTCCTTCTTCTTGCACCAATTCACCGAACAAAACCCTTAACCGTCGAGCAGCCTCCCGATGGCGGGCCAGGATCAGGCATCCGCTGGTCCCCCGATCAAGCCGGTGTCCTAAAGTGGGGGGATTGGGAAGCCCAAATTGAAGGGCCGGAAAATAACGCTCAAGGTTATGCATCCCCCCATTCGCCGTGTGGACAGCAATGCCTGAAGGTTTGTCCAAAACCAGGATCAGGGCATCCCTGTATAAAACACGGTTGATCATTTCATCAGGCGTCATCAGGGTTCCTGGGGAGAGCGAAGATCCAGGGAAAGGGCGTGGATTTGGGTGTTAAGCTCTCCTTTTAAAAGCTCATGAACCTTCCGGTGCCGCTCAAGGCGTGATAAGGGTTCAAAAACTTTTGAGACAGCCTTGATGTGAAAATGGGTGTTTCCCCCTGGCCTCGCGCCAGCATGGCCTGCATGCTTGAGGGATTCGTCCACAATTTCTAAAACCTGCGGATCCAATGCCTTTGTCAATTTTTCCCGGATGATATTTTGCATGGGCGTATAGTACAAGAAATTCGCTGAGTTTACTATAATTTTCCGGGTGATCCGCGAAAGCCTTGGGCAACCACGTAGATTTCAGCTGAATCCTTGCGGCTGGCAGCGGGTTTGAAATGGCTTACTTTAGTAAAAGCTTTCTTCAGGCGCGTGAGGAGGGTAGCTTCCGTTCCGCCTTGAAGGACCTTGGCGACAAAGGCGCCGCCGGGCTTTAAAACAAGGCAGGCAAATTCATAAGCGGCTTCCACCAGGTTCATAATCCGAATATGGTCAACATCTGTCATGCCGGAAGCCGGGGCCGCCATGTCGCTTAACACGACGTCGACGCCTCTTGCAGCCCCTTCTGCCAGATTGTCCATAAGGGCCTGGATCGTTGCTTCATCTGTAAAATCCGCTGTGAGGATGGTGACATCCTTTAAGGGAGCTATCTCAGAAAGATCCAAGGCAATAATCCGGCTTCCCTTTGCGGCGCCTTTCAGGGTTCCGACCTTCAGTTTTTCTGCAGCAACTTGCGTCCACCCCCCGGGTGCTGCTCCTAAATCAACAATGGTCATGCCCGGCTTGAGGAGGCGGTACTTCGCATCAATTTCAATGAGCTTGAAGGCTGCCCGGGAGCGGTAGCCAAGGTCTTTCGCTTTGGAGACGTACGGGTCATTCAATTGGCGAAGGAGCCATTTGCGGGAGGATTCTGTCCGCTTCTGGTTATCCTGAAGCTTGACCTTGCCAACTTTGGGAGGTGCCTTATCTTTTTTCTGTGTAGTTTGGCCCTTTTTCTTTGTCCTTTGGGAAGGGCGCGCTTGTCGCGTCACGGCTTATACCTCCTCCAGCAAATCCATTAAAATACCTTCCCGAACGCCCCGGTCGGCAACCCGCAAGCGGGGTAAGGTCCATACATCACAAA
The DNA here is from genome assembly GCA_021323455.1 of Alphaproteobacteria bacterium. Classification (GTDB taxonomy): domain Bacteria; phylum Pseudomonadota; class Alphaproteobacteria; order Paracaedibacterales; family VGCI01; genus VGCI01. Next base: position 16,844 of record JAJONN010000061.1, read on the forward strand.
TGCCTTCCAGAATGGCTGTTCCCATCAGGACAAGGTCCGCCCGTCCTGGCCCGATACAGGAACTTTGAGCGCGTTCCAGTTGCGTCATGGCGAGAAGCTGCTTGCTCACGTGATGGATATCCTGAAGCTGAAGGAAAAGTCCGTCAATCAGGCGGCGGTCATACTTTGGCAGGTTTAAATGCACAGCGCCAATAGTGGTGACCGTACCTGACGTTCCCGCCATTTGCACTTGCCCGTTTTGAATATGGGTTTGAATGTTGTTCTTGTTTGTGAAGCGGTGAACTTCCTCGGCGACTTTCTTGCGCAAATCCTGATAGATGCCAAAGTCTGTAAAGCGCGTCCCGTAAATTTCGCTCAACGTGACCACCCCAAAGGGAAGGGACGCGCAATCGATAACCTCGACAACAGGAATCCTGGAGCGCCGGCCTTGGGGGGAAGGCATCAGTTTTAACCAGATAATTTCTGTGCTGCCCCCGCCAATATCAAAAGCGACGGCATAAGGGATTCCAGGGTCCAGGATGGCGGCGCACCCAGCCAAGGCCAGGCGGGCTTCTTCAAGAGGCGTGATCACTTCAATATCAATATGGAGGTCTGTTCGGGCACGGTCGAGCAATTCCGCGCTGTTTTCCGCCCGCCGGCACGCTTCCGTTGTCACCGCGCGAATCTTGGTCACGTTATTCCTGGAAATTTTATCCCGGCAAATTTTAAGGGCTTCCAAGGTGCGGGTGATGGCACCTGGTTGCAAGCGGTTATTCGTTTGAATTCCTTCTCCGAGCCGGACAACGCGGGAAAAAGAATCAATGACGCGGAAACTCGTTCCTTCCGGGCGCGCGACAAGCAAGCGGCACGAGGTGGTTCCAAGGTCAAGAGCGGCAAGAACAGTCCCTTGCCGGGAGGCGGCCTGGCGAGAGACGAATGGGAATCGCCGTGGTTTTCTTTGTGATAGGGTTGTCACGATAGCGCTCTCAATTATCTGAATCGCAGGTTGTATAGGCTTTATAACAGAATCTAGCACAACAGGAATTAAAAATCGCTTGATGAATGGGTTTTGTCCGTACCTATGAGGGAAGGTTGTCACTTTGGAAAAGGCGGCCTGGTTCTCACTCCCCTGCGCTATTTTGAAACTTGCCCGGTTCATAGGTTGCTTTTTACTTTGGGTAGATTCATCTGTATAATCTTTTTACGGACTGCGTATCTTGTGGTCTCCTTGGTAATAAGAAACCAAAGATATGAAGCCTCATTTGAAACTTCTCAACAATATAAATACATGGAGGTAGCGGTATGGCATTACAAACCAAACGAGCTCTTATGATTGCTTTGCTCATGGCCACAAGCTTTTCGCAAGGTGGGCATGGTATGGATGAAGGGGACATCTCTGGCTCTTATGGGCCCCCGCGGCGGGCAGGAACCCCAGAGTGGCGTTTACCCAATCTGTCTGGGTTTAAGAAAACCTTCTTTATGTGGGGTGCCACCGCATTATTGAATGCTGATCCCAGCTCTGCCTGGCAAATTAAGCTTGGGCCAGCGTTTCCTGTTAATAGACGCTCAGTTGAAGGCTTTAAGTATCCTTCCGACGTAGCCGCGGTTGGACTCCCCAACGGCAACCTTGTGCTAGCTTGGGGAGAAAGGTTAAGGCAGGGTGGGCCCGAAAATGTGGTTGGGCAGATTTTTGATCCTCAGGATGGCATGGCGGTTACCGGTAAGTTTAATGTGAGTACCGTTCCTATTCCTGCGTCTGCGAGTTTCTCGGTTGGGGAAGGGGCTATCGCAAGCTGTGGTAAGAGTTTTGGGATCACATGGGACAATAGCTCCTCTATCTTTTTGCGCATTTTTTCTGAAGATGGGGAACCTGTTGCAGACCCATTTGCCGTCAACCAACAATCGGCATTCCCCCATATAGGTGGTGCGATGATTGCTTGCTTATCCAATGGTAACTTTGCTGTTGGATGGTCTGGGACAGACCTTGCTGCTGGAAAAGGTCAAACAGCAGCACGTATTTTTTCTGAAAAAGGGAAACCTGTTACCGATGAATTCAATATCAATCAAGATGCAGCTGGTATTCACTTTGGCTCCCATATCTCCTCCCTAAGAACCAGTTTTTTTGCAACGTTTTTGACATTCTCGCCCTTAAGCCGCGTCGGTTTTAATGAAACCAATTTATCCAGTAAAGGTAACGCGCGGCGTTTCTGGTTCGATGGTACGGGTACCTATACACTCAAAGGGCGGCTCTTTTGGCCCAATGGTACAGCTCAATCTGATGAAGTCACTATTAACGAAGACGAAACTATGCCTACCAGCGCAGCCCGTAGCGCCGCACTCACAGCAAATGATAATACTCTTGTGACAATATATAGTAGATATGACGAAAGCGTGGATGAGCAGCTTCTTCTGGGCCGCACTATTAAAGCTGGAGTGCCTATAGGCAGTGCATTTCCCATATCAAATACAGGAGCACCAGACGTGACATCCTTTAGTATTACGGCTTTAAATGAAATGGCTTTAGTCGGGTGGAGTGTTAAGGATAGGCAGGGCAAAGAAAGTCCCAAGGTGCGCCTTGTCGCAGAAAGTGGCCCTCTTACCGATGAGGTTGCTCTTGCGGGGGGGATGGGAAATGCCACCACGGTGACCAGATTGGCAAGTGGTGGGGGGCTGGGAATATGGGGGACTGTAGATGGAAGTAACTACACTAACAATTATGCCCGTACAGTTGTTCCTAGTAATACAACGGAGACGCCAACAAGTACACAGCGGTTGCGCTAACCAGATCTTCCACCCAGGTACCGACGACTTTAAGCGCCTCAAGGCTGGCTCCAGGAGGGAAGCAGCGCATAAATCAGCATATTCAAAAATGAAGTGCGACTTCCCGTTAAGGCAATTTCAAAGTTGAAGCGCGAATTCCTGTAAAAATATACTCCTCCTGAAGCATTTTTGCAAGAATGCTTCAGGAGGGATAAATAATCCAACTATTTCATAGTTCTATTATTTAAAATCCTTAGCTTCCATTCAAGATCTTGCTGACTCAATTCCTGAACTGCCAACTTGAAGGGAGGCTCCTCTTATATCAGCTTATCTCCATTCTCAATAGCCTCTTCTTGCCATTCTGTAAGGTCACAAAAATAAATTTTACTCAGTGACAGGAAAGCCACTGGTTTGACCAGTGGACTTATAAGGCTTGGCCTATAGCAGGAATTAAAAATCGCTTGATGAATGGGTTTTGTCCACCCTTATGAGGGATGGTTGTCACTTTGGAAAAGGCGGCCTGGTTCCAGGCGTGCTACGTCATTCTAAACCGTATCCAGTTAAGGGGTTATTTTTATAGTATCCCAAAGGCAATTTTGCGGATGGAACCTGATCGCTTTCATTTTCTCCCTTCTCAAAAAACAAGGAATATGATAGTTGATGAAGGGATTGGGGGATAGTTTAGCGGTAGAACTCCCGGCTCTGGACCGGGCAACT
>JAJONN010000062.1 GCA_021323455.1 Alphaproteobacteria bacterium
TATCAGTCATATCCCTTACAGCTTTTCATCCCTCTTATTAAGCGGATTTTTAATCACTTTTATTATTACGCATATATTCTGGTTTCACAAGGTAATGCAACCTTTGCAGTATGTCCCCAAAGAACCCGTAGGCTCAAAAAGGCTAGGCCCTCCTTCTTCGGCTTCTCAACCCCTGCTGGAAGAAGAACATACACAAGACATACGGATTGAAGCAAGCTTCTTTCAAAAATTGCGAGAAAAACTCACGGTTCTTCATCAGCCTTACCTCCAGGTACAATCCCTACAGGATGGCAAGACGCATCTCATCCAAACAAGTGGCCTAATCCCCCTACTCAGGGATAACCAACTTGAGATCCTTGTCCAACCGATTGTAAACCTTCCTCAGAAAAGGCTATCGTTCTTTTCCTGTATTCCTTGCGCCACTATGGAAAATGGTATGCCCATTAACCTTAACACCCCTTCTGAATCACCAAACACCTTATCATCTAACCAGGCCCTTGATAAGATGGTTTTATTCCAAACCTTGCAATTTGTACGCCGCCATCATGCGACCCACCCGAATCATGGGTTTATTTGTACGCTTTCTCCATCCGTTTATAAGGATCGCCATTCCCTTGAAGAAATTACCGAATTTCTTCACCAAACCCACTTCCCTTTTTCCGGCCTCATTTTTGAAGTTCCCCTGAATATGACAGTTCCTCTTTTTAATACTTTTTCGCAGCTTAAAGGTTATGGCGTCCGCTTTATTGGAAAATGGCAAAATAAAGAATTACCAATAAATTTGGCTGAAATGGCCATCCCTTCCGTGGATTTTATCATGCTGCCTTATGGTGAATTATCAGCCTGGTTTAAAAGACAGCCTCATCGCCAAAGCTTAGCATCCCTTCGCCATGTCCTTGAAGCCTTCCCTCAAACGATTATTTCCCATGTGGATCAGGAGCAAGATCTTTATGATAGGTTACCCTTGCCGTTTGATTTCGCCTCAGGGGGGGCCTTTGGATTACCAAAGCCTTTTTATCACATTCAAGTGTAAGTTTTCTATAAAAAGAGTTATCATCCTTTGTATTTTAAGGAATCGCCATGTTTATTAAATTTCTGATGATTTTTGGGATTTTTCTCTCCTCGACGCAAGCGATGCTTTCAGATGGCATCCATCAACCGAAAGACTACCTTAAATTCGTTGAAACTCAGGAAGCTTTTAAGGCAAGTTGCTTTGTTTATGACCATTTTCGACACATTTTGCAAACGGGTGTTTTAATTGCCCCTGATATTGTGATGACAGCAGCCCACGGGTTTGAGGGAAAAGTGCATCTCGCTGGCATTATTGTTGGGTTTGGGGATACCGTTTCCCACGAATCCCCCCAGAATTATAAGGTAAAGGCTTTACGAACGCACCCCCGTTATTATAGTACGCCATTTCCCATGCAGGGGAAATATGACATGGTTTTTCTGAAATTAACGACGCCTGTCCAAGGCGTCCAACCTGTTCCCTTGTTTGAGGAAAAGGTATTTAACCAGATTCCGCCGCTTTATGTAGCAACGTTTGGGTCTGCGGATATTCCTCATGGTGCCCCTGTTCAGCGACGGGCGTTTGTATTGCCAGAAACAGACATTTTCTCAATCACAGGAAGGGACCCAGAGGCTCTATACGACTTTAAGACGGTTATGATGGGTTCTGTTTTTTTTGAGCCAAATGATCATTTGAAGCCCGTCAAACCCCATGGACCAGAGCGGGAGCTGCGCACCTATCAGGCTAACCTGCAATGGCGCAAGCTCAATAAACCCCCTTACGCATTGGCCCTGCCAGGGAGCAGCGGTGCCCCTGTTTTTATGAATGTAATGGAAAACGGCAAAATGAAAACATATGTTTTTGGTCTCATTCAGAGCTTTTCTCATCTCTCTGCTTCATCATTCCGTCATGCATTGGGAGACAAAGAAACGCAACATCTTTTAAAGACAAAGCGCCAAAAACTGTATGGCCACTACCAATCCGTCTTTTGTATTCCTTATAAACTGTATCAGCCCATCGAAGCCTATAAGGATACTCCAAAGACCTACCGCCTTTCCAGGCACGTTAAGAACATATTGAATGAATTAGAGAACGAGCATAAACCCTCCAAAAAGAAGTCTATGCATTCCCATCATCCGCATCATAAAACCGAAAAAGCTCCTCAGCCTTAAAGCTCTCGCCAGGATTTAAAAGGGCTTTCGCATCCTCATCCTTAAAACAAAGCCGCAAAATATTTTTCTGGTTATTTTTCTATTGAACTTATCGCGTAAATCGGTATGATTCGGTATATCCAACTGGATTGCAAGCCGGTTGGGTATATTATGTGCCCTTGTGGCGGAATTGGTAGACGCGGCAGACTCAAAATCTGTTGTTCGTAAGGACGTGGGAGTTCGATTCTCCCCGAGGGCACCAAGGGTTTGGGGGGATTAGCAAAACCCTCAAAATTCTTCTTCTACCATAATTTTACCACGTGTTGATTTTGATAGATTGATATAACTATCCCCTATTGACATACTTCCCAAGCATTAGCTACATTTCAGTATAATTTTATAAAGAGGTCAGCATGCCCTGAAGCTGCCCACATGAATATCTTTTTGTCTTCAAGAAAGCTCCGGTAAGTTTGTAACCCTTTCCCATGGATTTCCTGGGAGTTCCATTGCCGATAAAATCATGTATCCTTGCCCAGATTCATTCCAACTTCTGCGGCTAATTCTTGAACAACCTCCAGGCTCAATTCCGTCATCTTTGAGACTTTTTCCAAAGGCATCCCATCAACAACAAGTTCTTTTGCTACCTTTCTTGCACGATTGTCTGAACCTATCTGCTCACCCTCTGCCTTTCCCTCTGCCCTTTCAGAGGCGAATTCAATGACGTATTTTTCCCGCTCAATGGTATCGGTTTTATACTCATGGATTTCTCGTGGGTTCCATTTAGGGAAATAAAGCCTTTCAAGAGCTTGCGCAATTACAGGCGGCATTACAATGCCCTGCTTCTCAAAGCTGGCTATGGCTTCCTGGCTGTAGAGGGGGGCAAACTTGAAAATGCTCAACCACCAATCCGTTAGGCTAAAATCCTTTTGAGGTGGAAAGATATTTTGCCGTGCGCGGGGCAATTCAATCTGGATCATCTGGAGATGCTTGATCTCCTGGCCACTGTGCTTGTCAGTCATTATGTAGTGCTTCATAAACTGGCCTTCCGGCAATGGGTTCTGCCTTGCCCGTTCAAGCAGAGTGTCCGGAATATCGTCCTTGAGGCCGAGGCAGCGGTTTGAATCATATCCCAAGACCTGGATCGCGATCGTCGGTTTCAGGTTGCGATACCACATGGGATCCTTAAAGTCTTTTTCAGCTATCTGCTGGACAAAAGCAGAAGCGCCATAGTACAGGACGCGTTCATCAAAGTTGATGTGACGGTGGGCTTGCATCTCAATGACGTAATGGCAGCCGGATTGAGAAATGACATGCATATCCATAAAGGTTTGCTTAAGTTTCTCTTTTGGCAACGGTGGGACAGCGACGGGAGCCTCGCGAACATCCCTCACAGCGTCATGGGCGAAAGCGGGAACAAACGTATTGAGGAACGATTTAATAATCTCTTTGTTTTCTTCTATGGCAGGGGACAACAAGTGTTTAAATGCCGTGTCTGTCGTCGGATCAGCATATTCGCCCTCTTGCCCGAAAGCCTTCAGGCCCTCAATGAGTTCCTGGGTTTCGTCATTGGGTTCCGTGCTAGGGTTATAGAAGGTTGCGCCTGTCATTCATGAATATCCTTGTTCTTCATCCTACTCAAAAGGCAACATAGCACAAAAAAGGCTCTTGCGGGATATGGTTTTACAAATCAGAAGTATTCCTCTACAGCTTTAGATTTTTGTAAAGTTTCGCTACCACAATAACAAGTAAAACCCCAAAACAAGTAAAACCCCAAGCCGTTGACACGAATAGGATTATTTTGTGCCACAAAATGCGCAATCATAAGTTGCTTTAAGAAACGGTAAAACCGTTACAACACCCATCCCTTGTATTCATCATTTCTTAACTTAATATCTCCTAAGATAACCATTGAAAGCTAAAAACAAAACAGGGGATTGAAAAGTGAATTACGGTCATGAAAAAAAATGGAAATTATTAAAAACCTTGCTTATTACGGCTATTTTTGCCAGTTCCCCTTTCGTTGGGACAGAGGTGCTGGGAGCTGATCGTGAAGAGGGTGAACTATCAGAGAACGGCGAGGCGTCATCGGACTCAAGTTCACCCCTCCCTGCTTCTCCTGTCGTTGGAAGGCAGGAAGACGGTGAAAGCAGGGATCTAAGCTCAGAAGAAAAAGAAGCGAGAACAGACGAAGCCTCATCCACTCCTTCTACTTCCCCGGCTCCTCGAAGAAAACGAAGCAATTCTAGAAGCAGGAGCCCAGAATTACAAGAAGATCGCAGTAGAAGCAGGAGTAGGAGTCCACAATCACTTGAAGATGCAAAAAGACTCGGCCGCTATAATCCTCCTCAAAGAGAAAATATGAATCAAAAAGGGAGAGGGCATCACAGTATGAATCCTGAAAGCACAAATAGGCAGGCTTTTGCCAATTTTAATAGATCTTTAGAGGAGCATAACCGCACTCGGGAAGAGGGAGAGAGGGCGCACAACAGGAAACCCTCAAACGAAGAACCAGCAAAAAAACTAATAGAAAGTTTTGATGTAAAGAGCGAAAGAAATGCAGCAGCAGGTGAAAATATAACATACCGTTTAAGCACTTCTGATCCCCGTGACCGTGCGCAAGGTACTCGTACCTACTGGAATAGTGAAAATGATACGCATCTTACAATTGCTAATGATTGGAAGCCTGGAGACCATGTCTTGCAAATTCATGTTACATTTGGCGAAAAGTCAAATGATCTAAACACACCTAGAGTGGATTTCTCAGTGGATTTTTCGCCCGGGCCCAACTCAGGAGAGCTAGAACCGAAAGAAGCTGAGCTAGGCAGAGCAAAAGCCAACCGAGAGCAAATGTCTGAAGGGAGAAGAATAGCATCTGCATTTGTGGAAGCAGTAAAATAATTTATTGATTCTAGAAAATTAGTTCACAGAGGGGGTTATGATTTTTCAAGGTGTTGATGTTTTTAATATCAACATTGGTATACGTCAAATCCAAGGTTCTAAGTGCAGGTAGGTTCCCTGTCAGAACAGCTGTCGCACCTTCAACACCAACATTGTTGTATGCTAAAATCAATGTTGTAAGAGCGGGAAAGTTTTCCATTGCAATGGCCTTTGCTCCCTCTGCACCAACCTTGTTGATGGTTAAATCCAAAACTTGAAGCAGCAAGAAATTCCCTGCTGCAATATTCTTCGCACCCTCAATCCCAATACGATTGCAATCTAAATTCAGGGTATTGAGGGCAGTAAGATTCCCTGTGGCAATGGCTCGCGCGCCTTCAGCGCCAATATTGTTGCAGCTCAAATCCAAGGATTTGAGCGCAGCAAGGTTCCCTGTAGCAATAGCTTTCGCGCCCTCAGCACCAATATCATTATTATACAAACCCAAGGTTGTGAGCGCACTAAGTTGCCCAGTCGCAATAGCTCTCGCGCCTTCAATGCCAATGTTGTTACGGCCCAGATTCAGGCTTATTAGCGCAGTGAGATTCCCTGTTGCAATGGCTCGCACGCCTTCAGGGCTAATATGGTTATTTTCCAAGTCCATTTCCCTGAAAAACGTAGACTTGGATAGAATAAAAGCATGCTGGTTTTTCAGACCACATCCTTTAAGAATAAGGGTAGAGAAAGGAGCTTTGAGGAGAGCCTCGCAATCTTCCTCGCTTAATTCCCGTCCGGATAAATCTAGGGTTTTTTTGTCCCGGATCTTTTGGCTGCTTGCCCTCCATTTATGGCAGACGTGGGAAGACCTTAAGAAATCTTTCTGATCAAGAAATAGGAATATTTCGGCTTTAATCTCTGTTGGAATATGGGAAATGTCGGTTGCCTTTTGTATCAGGTCGTGGTGTTGGGTTTTTCTTCTTTTAGCCGTGTGCCTATGCTTCTGGTCAAACGGGAATTCTTTCCCTAAAATTTCCTCTGACGCCTGGGACACACTTATAAGGTAGGCTATAAAACCTAAGAATAAAAAATTAAATAATTTATTTTTGGTAAACACCATAATATGCTCTTTCATTAATAAGAAATTCTTTCTTTTATAATATGATAATTGTATATAAGTCAACGATTAAACCCTCTTTCTGTACTTTCTATGCGAAATTTTAGGGTAGCCATTTGCCGCATTCTTAAAAGCTTATCACAGCATTGTTTGGCCTGTTATGACTCTTGTTGTGGACTTGCGAGCATTTGGGGGAATAAAAAGAAGGTAATACAATTACTCGCTTTGCGGTAACTTCTGTGGTATTCATAACCTAGCTTCCGCTGAAGGCCCTCACTAACTTTTCAAATAACGCCTATTTTTTTATATTAGCATCAAACAGGGGGGGTAAGTTATAAATGGGTTTTGGAATTATGTCCCTGTTAATTAATTCAAAAGAAATTTGCCGCAATATCGGAAGGTCAGGCTTGAACAGTGAGGATCATCTTCGCCATCCTCATATACCAGAAATAGATTTATTAGAGAAATTTTTTTATACGGTATTAAAGTTGACATTGTGATGGTTGGCTGCTCTTTAGATATTCCCTTAAGAATGAAAGATATTTCTTGATCAGTTTGATCCCTGTAAAGCACAGAGCCGCTGAGGCGCGTTTGTTCTTTCCAGCTTTTATTCTCAATATGCAGGAGGCGCGTTTGTTCTTTCCAGCTTTTATTCTCAATATGCAGTGGTATCCTAACCCTATGGTCGGATGCATGGGTCGTTAAAATTAAAAAAATTGATATAAGGATATTAAGGTACATTTTCATCGTTTTCGTTGGTGAGATTTTATGGCTCAGAACCTTAACATAGTCTTGCCTAAAATTTAATATGATTTAGTGAGAGTGCCTAACTTAAAAAACCAATTCGGGTCAAATTTGACGCAAGACAAACATCTCGTTTAAAATCTGGGTTTAATGGTTGTTGGCGTTGTAAGTCAGATAAATATCACGGGCTTCTTCTTTTAACTTTTCCGGCAAGGCTTGATAAACGTCCATCAAAGTCTGTCCTGGAACTTTCGTCGAGATTGTGGCTAACTCAAGAGGAACATGGTCGTCGTTCCGAAAGAAAATAAACCAGGAAGATATTTCCCATTTGCATTGCGCCATAAGGGGAATTGAAGAGAAGCATTGTCATCATCTCCACTATTGAGAAGCTTTAAAAGCGTTGATCCTCTGAAATTTTTTGCCCCTAAATTATAATCAAAAGATGTTAAAGCGTCGAATTGCCTTTGCGTCAAAGGAACTTTGACGTACCTTTTAATATCAGGAACATAAACTGTTTCTATGTCACGGCCCAATAAAATGTAACCCTCCTCTTGTGACATTATACCTGGAAACTTATCTATTTCGCCCTCTCTTACCACATGACCAAACCCAATCGTTGGTCTTCCGCCAGGACACATATAAATCTTTTCCCTAAACCCTTCAAACCTCCCAATAAGCTGAGTTCCAGCAAAGGATATATTCATATGCTGAACGTCGGATTTATCCTCTGCGGAAAAGGCATCAGAAAAAAAAGCGGCTATAACCATAAATTTAATAAATATTTTTTTGGTCATAATGGGTTCCATTTTTAATTTTATGTATGAAAATTTTATAACTACCTTATGAAAATTTGTAAAGGATATTATCGACTTAACGAGCAGTAAAAAAAGTTCATAAAATTTCAAATTTCCCAAGATTAAAAACATTAAAAATCTAGAAAGCCGCCAGTCTCCCTTTAGGCAGAGAAGGAGCTTGATAGCTTTGTCACGCTTGAGTCAATTAATTGTGGATTGGCAGCTTAAAGCTAGAGGACGACCTATCTCTCTTTTTCCTAACCGACAGCCTGACTTTATTCAAAAGGAAAACGATGAATTGGCTGTTTTTATTTTATTATCTTTTTGCAACCCCTGTTTTTCCATTCTTTCGTTTGCTTCTGGGTAGAGAGACTGTCACATATTTCTTTTGGGCTCATCACATTATCACAGTGGTTATTTTTCCATTGTGGTGTCATCGTTTTCTTTTGATTTAACAGGTTCTGGCACTCTGCTTTGAGAAGCTGTATTTGGGCTTTCATTTCTTCCGGAATAGGTTCTTCTGTTTTCTTTTTGTTATAGGCCTCTTCTATTTTACGCAATATCTTGTCATTCGTTATTTCTGCGGGCATGCTCACTTTATGCGCAGGGACGAGTGTCTTCTGGTTTTCCTTTTGCCTTTCTTTAGCCTGGCATATATAGGGTTTAAGGTCTTGCTTTCGCTTTCGCTCCAACCGGGCATCAGAGATAGCTCGCTTTCGCTCCAACCGGGCATCAGAGATAGCTTTGACAGCCTTCTTAAATTCCCCGGAAGCAATGGTTACATTTGCCGCTTCTATTAAGGCCTTCATATTTTTTTCACTCGTATCATCAAACTGTTTATTTTTGACATCGAAACTTAAGCGATAATACTGAATGCCGGGTAAATCCCTCATCATTAAGTCAGTTAAAGCTTGCTGCCCTTCCAGTGCGGTTTCAATTGTTGGTTGCACGACCGTTGGAACACCTCCCGCTGCCAGCCCTTTTGTATCAACCTTACGCTCTTCCAACAACGTGCCGCTTGAAATCGAGATGATGATGAGAGGGCGGCCAGGGTATACCTTTTGCGCTTCAATCCATGCCAATAAAGCGGGTGACATGACAAAAAGACCGGCATCAATAAGAGCGCGGTGTTTTCCGCCAATCTCAATCTCAAGAGGGTTATAAAAAACAGGGGCGGCGCTTGATGCCCGAATGGCTTGCCATAGCAAGACATTTTTATCCTTGCGGAAAAAATCTGGGTTACCTGGCCGCTGAAACCGGATCGATCGCACAAGCGTCATGGGTAGAAAAGTTCATCACTTCTCGGCCGCGAAGGTCATAGCTTGTTAAAACAGCGGGCTTTGCCAAGTCTGAAATGCGAGCGTTGCCTGCCAGTTCCTGGAGCAAACCTTCAAACGCCCCGGCCGTAAATTTAGCTCCCAAAAGCCCACCAACCCCTGGAATTTGTAATGTCCGCAGTTTATGAAAAGTTGATGATGAAAAGGCGGCCTTCAGTGTCTCAGGTAGCCTTGATTTCAGTTCTTCTAAGGTAAATTTTGGTTTTGTCACATGACCTGACGTATTTGCCAAACTGTAATCAGCAGGGATCAGGATACCCCCAACATTCACAGAGCCAGCAGAGGTTCCTGCAAAAAAGTCAAATATATCCGTGATGCTTTCCCGTTCAATTTTTTTTTCCCCTTTGGCATTAAGCAGTGCAGCGTTTGCCAAGGCATTATTCACTTCCCGCTGGATGGCCAGGAGCAACTCAAACTGGGCAATTCCCCGCACCGCAGCGCCATCTATCGATAGAACAATAATGGGGGATTTCTTGGCTTCCAATGAGCAAGAGGGTGGCACCTCTGTATTTTTTTGGCTCGTCTGGAAAAGGGGTATTTCACTTTTTTCTTCTGGCAGGTTCTTTTTTCCTTGATTGATAGCCTCAATTTGGGCGGCTCTCTCAGGGATAGTGAATTGCTTGTTCCCTGTGGCTGTTCCTCCCTGCGAAAGAGCTGCAAGGATACCGAAAACCCAAAACATCCTCATGATCCGTCCCTCTTTGGCCATAACCTTTGTTTTAGCTTAAAGACAGAAGGGTTAACATGATATTAAAAGACATAAAAAAAGCGGGAGGATTCCTCCTCCCGCTCTTCTTTCATGAGCGACCTTGTAGAAAAGCCTTAAGAAGCTTGCATCTCCTGGCGACGACGCTCAACAGCAGCCGTTACCTTCTTCGACAAGCCCTTAACGGCATAAAGCCACAAAACACAAACGATCGCAAAGATGCCAAATGCGTAAGGAGCTGTTACAGAGACAATGTTTGCGCCACTTGTTGCAACGGTTGCCGCCAAGACCATTTGTAAGTTGCTTTGAACGAAGGCACCACCGGCTTTTCCTGCCCGGCCACCGATCACGTCCACAGCCGCCTTACCTTTGGTCTTTAATTCGTCATCTAGGGGAATATAAGCCATTTCCTTAGTTGAATCGAACAAGATATACTTAATACCCTTGGAAACGATAATGATACCCGCTCCTAAGAAGCTTGCCGCTGCCACAGGGGATGTCGCCATAGCTTGCAAGATGAAATCCACCCATTCCCGAGCAAAAATAAAGGCGAAAAATACAACACCTCCCAGCGTAATGGTTAATGGCGTAACCACCGCTGCCGCAAACCAGCTGACGCGCCGCAAAACATTAGAACCGATAACCAACCCAAACAGGATTGTGAAAACACCTGTCAGCGTTGAGAAGTTCCCCATGAAAGCGTTGTATCCGCCTTTGTCAAAAATGCCTGCTGCATCTGTATAAAATAAGCCCAACTGATTCTTCCACTGCACTTCAATCAAATTGATCGTAACACCATATGCCATGATCAACAGGGCAATTAACCCTAATTCTGGTGAACGGAGAATAAGCTTGAGGCTTTCCATTAACGAAGGCTTTTCTTTCTTCTTCTTAGGGATACCCGCTTCTTCCGGATCAAAGAAACGCTTGTCGGTCAGGACGGAAGTATGCATCCATCGATAGAGCATCATCGCGATAACGCCTAATACAACAACGGACCCCATAAGCAAATACAGAGACATTTGCCAAGCTTCTTCACGGGTTGCATAGTATTGTTTGATGTCTTCAGAGCAAAATCTAACAAGCTGCCCGGAAAAGATCAGGGCCACATTCGCAACTACAGCGAACAAACCATAAAAACGCTTTGATTCCCGCATCCGGACAACATGGTTGGCAAATTGCCAGAACATCAAGGCAATCATGGCGCTACCCCAAATTTCAGCCAAGACATAAAATAATGAAAAAGCCCAATAGGCATAAATATCAATAAATCCAATAAGAGATGGATAGCTGAGCTTTAAAGCGCTGATTGATTCAGGATTGGGATGCAAGGCCGTCAAGTTTGGATAAATAATGAACGCAAAGGCCCCAAAGAACACCAAAAAAGGCGTTACAACCGCATAAAAAACGTTTTCCCGCTTTAAAGCGTTGGTTAGCTTTGCATAGATAATCACAAATAAAATTGCAGCCGGCGTCACGCAATATAATTTCAGGAATGAAATGGCGCCAGCGCCAGCAGAGCTTACCACGACTGTGTCTTTCATGTCCCGCAAGGCTGTATAATTAAACAAGATGCAGAACATAATAAGAGCAAGGGGGAGAAACTTTTTAAGTTCATGGTTGTGAATGGGCCAAAGCGCGGCACGCCACCCTGTAAATTCTGGTTCAGTTATTTGTGTAGCACTCATTGTTTTCAGTAATCCTTCATTTGTTAATAGGCATCACTTCGGTATGGGCCAGACCTGTTTCTTTCCAGCAAAGGAAAAAGATATCCAAATTAAGAATATGGTTATTCTATAATTTTTATGATGAGAAAAACAAGTTAGGCATACGTCAAAATGACTTGATAAGTATACTTTACTTCTCGGCCATTGGTCTATCATAAAAACAAGAATTCTACAAGTTTATTTTGATAGAAAAATCATACGCTTAGGCAAGCATCAATGTGCGTCACTCTTAAAAATTAGGCCGCTTCCTGGTCTGCCAATGCAGAAATTGTCCGGGCAACAAGGCGGATTTCCCCCCTTAACTCCTGGATTCCGCGGGCGCGGCCTTCAATCAACTCTTCCAGCAAGCGCAAAGTCGTAGCATCCAGGTTGCGCAAGTACTGCTTGACGCCGTCATCCGCGCCCTGAAAAGCTGGCGTTCCGGCAAGGACTGTGAAATGCTCCAGTTGCTTTTGCAAATCGACATGGCCTTGGGCCATCTTTTTGAGCAGAACTTGCTGGGAGACCATTTGCTCCGTCAACATTGATAGTTTCTCACCGACGGCATTCAAAGACTGGAGGACGCTTGAGCGGTTATCCTCATTACGATGCATAACGCCTTGAAGCTGGGCCATGCATTCAGCTGTTTGTTCCAGCAAGCCATGCAGGTAAGCAGGGCCGCTGTGGTTCGCTGCAATAGCGCCAGAATCGCTGGTTATCCGGGACAAGCCCGTTAAATGATCTTCCAGGTTATGATAAAGTGATCCTGCCGCTTTCGTGACTTGCAGGTCCAGGAATCCCAGAACCAGGGACCCGGCTAACCCGAACATAGACGTGCTAAACGCTGTTCCCATTCCCATCAAGGGAGCTTGCAACCCTTGCTTGAGGGTTTGAAAAGAATCCTTTACATTTGCCGCGTCTACCTCAAGGCCCGTAATAACACCTGCGATGGCTCCAATGGTTTGAGACAATCCCCAAAATGTTCCAAGAAGTCCCAGAAAAATCAATAACCCGACTATATACCGCGGCGCGTCCCGTGTTTCGTCAAGCCGCGCCTCAACGCTAGACAGAATGGACCGGAGTGTCAGCGTAGACAAAGGAGGATTATGCTGGCTCTCCCCCAAAGCAATAGACAACGGCAAGAGAATTTTTGGCGTTGGCATTCCTGGGAAACGTTCTTCGCCCCGTTCATATCCTTCAAGCCACAATTGTTCCTGCTGTAATCTATACAAACGGTAAAAAATCAATCCGATTCCAAGGCCCAAAGTTACGAAAATAACTGTATTGAGGGGAATATTATTTCTAAAGGCCGTTAAAAGGGGCTGGTGCAGTACGCTCATTAGCCCGCCCATCATCCCCAGAAAGGCAATCATCCGAATAAAATAGCGATGG
>JAJONN010000005.1 GCA_021323455.1 Alphaproteobacteria bacterium
CAGCCATTTTATCCCTTTAATCAATTTAATCTCTTAAAAGTAGTCTTAGCATAGCTTCCCGGCAATGAAGCAGCTAAAAAAATGTGACAAAAGATTTCGGCCTCTTCAAAGCCAATCACACTCAAGCTATGGCTGTCAGACCTGTTTAAAAAATGCGGAAACTCAGAAGGAAGGGGCGAACTTAGAGGACATAAATTAAAACTCAACAAACTACGTCGTTGCGAGGAGCGCGTAGCGCAACGCGGCAATCTTGAAGAGATCAAGACACAAAGATTGCCGCAGCCCGCCACGTGCTTTGCACTCGCGGTTCCTTACAATGACAGTATCGCTTTTGCTGTGTAAAAGAGGAACAAAAGCTCAATCCGGGCTGATAGCCTTTTTTAATTCATAACTCGAGTTTACATGTACGCGGGTAGAAAACGGGCCAAGGGCCGTTTGGCTCTTGAAAGCTTCCTACCTAAAGATTCCCTTCTATCCGCTTCGCTCCTGCCCAAGGGAAATGCATAATATACATGACTAGGCCTCATCCATAATTATATTTATAGAGTAGGACAAATCATTAATTCTCACTCCCATGGCTGTCATCCTTGGGGCTTAGGAAACCTAGGCGAAGCTTTAGCGAGCCTTTAGGTTTCCTAAGAACCCGGGATCCATGCATCCTCTATGGGGTTGAAAAATTTCAAAATACATGGATCCCGGCACCTAAGATTTTGTAACGCTTCACTACGTTCAGCCAACAAAACCTAAGGACCAGGATGACAATCAGGGCTCAGAATTAATGATTTGCAGTCCCTCTATTCTTCTGTTTTTTTCTCTTCAACTCGACTTCCATTTTCATTCGTTCGGCGAACAACTTCCCGTAAGAAATCCACGACTTCTTTGTTACTCAGAAACAGGTATACACCACTTCTCCGCATGAGGAAGCCTTGAGGATGCATCTCTTTGGTGACACCATTATACGCATTAAGTTGAACAAGGACATGGCTCTCTGGCTTCTCAATATTTGCGAAAGCGCCAAGTAAATCTTCAAGGCTGACCCAACAACCGTCAGATTTTTCATATTCCCCTTTAAGCTTGGGCATTTCCTCTTTCTTCACGCTTCTGGCATTCGCCTCGGCTACCTCTTCCTGCCATTCTGCATAACCTTCTTTGGCTAGGGCATAATTCTGCTTAAGGACTGACCAGTCTATACTTGGCTTTACTGGAACAACAGCAAGACTGTTTGGTTCGCGCGGAAATCTAGGATTGTGCATATGAAATAATTTCATATTTTTAAGAACTATTTCAACTTCCCCTTCCTTGGGCTTTCCAAAGGTCCCTGCTAACTCCTGGTAGCCTTCTTGCCAAGCTGTCTCGATCGCATCTTTTTCATCATTCTTGCCACCTGGAAAACTCCATGTTGTCCCATCATGCCGTGCGGGATCATCCCCAGCAGCCTGCACGAGAAATATGAATGACCTACTGTCGATAGCGGTAACATAAGCAACATCTGTGACACCACCATAGCTAGCTTCACTCTTTCTATAGTCAGCATATTCACCGCTTAGTGTGGCATCAAATTGCCTGTTTTTCGCTAAATTTTCGTTTTGTTCCTCCAGCGTAAACCAATCTGTTTTAAGCCAATCTCTCGTTTGGATCGTAGAGAATGTAGGCACAGCGGCTCTAGCAGGCTCATTTTCTGTCATATCTAAACCTTGGAACCCTTTGATGACACGCTCGGCAGCAAAAGACGACAAAGTCATCAAGGATAAGGATGATAATACAGCAGCGCTTAATAATCCTATTTTACTCTTCATGACATTCTCCTTTCACAGGCCTGATCAGAAATTTTATTTAAAGTTAAATACATTATTTTGTATTAATATCAACAAAGATTTTAATTTAAGTCGCTCAAGATACTCCATTGCATTGCTCTCTTTTGATTCGAGCGTAAAAAACGAGAAGAGCGCAAAGGCTCTTCTCGTAATCCTCGTTTAATCTTTAGCTTCTGCATCTGCGCCTGGTTGGCCTATTTCGAGAGCTTCCATACGGGGAGAATTTTCTGCCAGGAAGACTTCTAGCGAACGCAGCAGAGCATGGTGATAATGTTTCACAAGATTATTCCAATCATCCCTATTTTCAACCCCTTCTCGGATCAATGGGAACCTATCGTATTCCACCAATTCGGCTGCAAGATTGAGTTTCATTATGTCAAAGAGCTTAACGTCTATAAATTCTTCCTTAATTTTCTTGTTTGGATCAGCTTTCTGCTGGTCACGGATACGGATGGCGTTGCTCAGAATCGAGTCGTTGAAAATTTTTATAACTTCATCAAATTCTGCATAAAGAACAACATTCTGTAGCTCCACCAGACTTGTGCGTATCTCCGCACCGCCTCTTTCTACGCTGTCCCCTGCAATTATAGCTGTAGGGCTGATCTTTCCAATTTTTTGAATGTAATCGGCTGCCTCTAGCCCCGCTTCTTCTATCAGCTCACGTCTTCTCGTGTTGTCTAATGTTTCTTTTAGCTTCTCGGCAAGGTCCTTCTGAATTATCTTTCCAGAGAAGAAAGCATATTCTTTAGAAGGAATTTCCGTGCCATTTGCTTGAGCTTGAGCTCTTCTTTCCGCGGATTCGATAGTATAACCCAACAAAAGAGCGCTTTGGCCTTCAGAGTTTACAACATATAGAGCCGTTCCAGCTCTTGCGTAGATTGAGTTGGTAGCTATCTCCAGCAGCTTAACCTCCGTCCCCTTTTTCCCAGGAATAACCTCGAAATCGCGCGCGGCAGCTGAATGCCCAGGCTCACCACCAGACACACGCTCAAGTTCTTGTGCCGCCATAACTTGCGTTGTCAGCAACGAACCTGCGAATACCGCAAAAACCATTAATCTAAGTTTAGTGCCTTTCCTCATAATCCGTTCTCCTTCCCTCAATTTTGTTAACGACTGTGACTATTCCCTGTATTTTATCTTAAAAGTTATAGAAAGAGCTTTTATTGTTCATCTTCTCTGATGCTGCCATATGAAAGGGACATTAACAACTTAGAGAAGATTCCTTAGGGAGCGATAGGTGATAATGCACACTTTTTTCAACTAGCAAATTTTATTATGCCTCTCAAGCTACGGCTATGAGCCGACGGCCCTGCTATGGACGTATTGCCTCCTTGCCAAAAAAGGGAGCGCCCCTTAAGCTTCTCTTAAAAACCAAGAAACAAGAAAAACAAGGAAAAGCGCATGGTCGGACGGGTCTATTCTGTTGCCTTTCAGGGCGTGGACGTTCTGGAAATTGATGTTCAGGTTCAAACATCCGGCGGTCGAATCGCGGGAACGGATCCGGGCTAGTTTTTATACGCTTGGCCTGGCGTTGCCTTCCAAACACATTACCGTTAACCTGGCACCCGCAGACGTGCAGAAAGAAGGCTCCCACTATGACCTTCCCGTTGCCTTGGGGCTTATGGTCGTCATGGGCATTTTAAGCCCTGAAGATATTGCGGCATACACAGCGTTAGGGGAGCTGGGGCTGGATGGCTCCCTGGCCTCTGTTTCGGGAATTTTACCAGCCGCCATTCATACGGCCACTTCAGGCCGGAGCCTCCTTTGCCCGGCGGTTTGCGGCAGTGAAGCCGCCTGGGCGGGTGACCTTCATATTCTGGCAGCCCCCAGTTTGCTGGCGCTTGTAAACCATTTCAAAGGGACGCAAGTCCTCTCCCCGGCCCAACCTAAAATTCCGGACTTGTCCCTCAAGTCTACCCTTGACCTTTATGACATCAAAGGGCAGGAAATAGCCAAACGAGCGCTGGAAGTAACCGCCGCTGGGGGGCACAATTTGCTGATGATGGGTCCACCCGGGGCCGGAAAGTCCATGCTGGCATCGCGGCTCCCGGGTATCCTGCCCCCGCTTGAAGCGACAGAAGCTCTGGAAGTGACCATGATCCACAGTCTTAACGGGACCTTGCCCGAAGAAGGACTGATCCGGACACGTCCCTTTCGGGACCCGCATCATTCCGCCTCCCTTCCCGCGATGGTAGGGGGCGGCGTTCGGTGTAAGCCCGGGGAAATTTCGCTCGCTCATCTCGGCGTCTTGTTCCTGGACGAATTGCCTGAATTTAACCGTCCAACTCTTGAAGCTTTGCGCCAACCTTTAGAAACAGGACGTGCGGTCGTTGCCCGGGCAAATGCCCACATTACGTATCCGGCGCGCGTTCAGCTGGTCGCAGCCATGAACCCTTGTCGGTGTGGCTATTATGGAGATGCTGCCCGGGAATGCGCCCGCGTTCCCCGTTGCGCCCAGGACTATCAGAATAAAATTTCTGGCCCCTTAATGGACCGTTTTGACATCACCATTGATGTACCAGAAGTCGCAGCTTCCGATTTGGTCGGCAACCCTTCGCGTGAAAGGAGCGCCGATGTAGCAACGCGCGTCACGCAAGCGCGTGCTGCCCAGCGGAACCGCTACCAGGGAATAGCGCCTAAAATGGGCATGTTAACCAATGCGGTCGCGGACGGGGATACCCTTTATAAAGTGGCTACTCCCGACAGCGATGGACAATCCTTGTTAACGACGGCTATGGAAAAACTGAAACTTTCAGGGCGCGGATACCACCGCGTCCTTCGCGTGGCACGCACACTGGCCGACCTTGAGGGATCTGACATCGTTAAACGTCCCCACATTGCTGAAGCATTGAGCTACCGAAGAACGCCAATGATGAAGGGGTGAGGAAATATCAAGAGCCAGGAATCAGGCAGACAACTACTCTTTGGTAAGAAATCCAACAGTTTAACCAATGGGACTACGTGACGTCGTAATTTCCAAGTTAGGCTTGGCGGTCTAACAAGCTTGAAGGTACGCTGTAGAGAAAATAGCAGCTACCCTCTTGCCGCTACCCCGAAAATCTTGCTCTTGATTCGCATTTAAAGTTCATACGGAACTCATGTTTATTCCCTCTTCTCAATCCAACTTTTCTTCTTCAGGTAAGCAGCTTGGTGTCAATCCATTTGCAGATAATATTAAACGGGCATTAAGAACTTGCTCCGGGAGCAAAAAACGACGATTGTGACCCCGACATTTCTTTGGCCATGATAAAGTCATTGTGCCATGTGAGTTTGCTTTATCCACTGCCCTTGCAAGGTGAAAGTCCAAATCGGGATCAACAGCTTCCATATCTAACAATTGTCCACCCAATACAAGGCGAATAAACTCATGCGCCCCATTGCCTTGGTTGGTAATGTGTTCACCCCCAAGATCTACAATCATTTTCAAGAAAGCATTACGGTCTACAGAAACACTATTGTTATATGCAGCGCCGCCTTCATAGCGACTAAAGAGCGTTCTAAATATCTCCTGGTGCTTGTTTAAGGCCACAAGTATCGCTACTGGAATTTCTTTAATAGGTGCGGGCTCATCAGCCTTTCGGCCGTCGGAATCAGATATTATATCTGGGTCAGGTTTTACGGATACCGTCTTATTTTTTGCTGCTTTAGTAGCAGCTTTTAGAGCAGCTTTTTCTTCTCTTTGAGCTAGTTCAGCAAGAATTTCAGCCTGAGAGGAAGTAGCAGCTTGGTTTGAAAAGCAATACCAATAGGGTAGTTCATATTTTTCCGCAGAACAACCATCTCCTTTTTGTACACGACGTTCTTTTAGCTCACTTTTTTGCCTGGTTAGCCTTTCTTGTAGCTCATTGCGGGCTTCTTTTTCAGCCATGATTTTTCTAACAATTTGTTCGCGCGTAAGCTCTTTACCATGTCTTGCTTCATTTTTTTTAGTAGCGTAAATCTTCCGATGATTTTCTACTATGTTCAGAGCCTTCCCAATATGGCCTGTAGCGCAAAGAAGATCTAAATGCGTATAAGCACGAATAAGAGAACGCTTTTTAAGTCCCTGCATTATCTCCATTTGTTTTATTTTACGTCCAGAAAGGCCTGGAGTTTCTGTGTCCAATTTGCAGGAATCCATATAATAATCAAATATACTTTTGTCTTCTTGGATTTCTGGCAATAACTCGATAGCTAATTGGAGATACTTTTGTTCAGTTGCGATATCCGGGGCAGCTTGGGCTGCATGTTGATAGACCGCTGCTTTGGTATAATCAAAAGTCGTTTTATTTTTTGGCATGAGCGCATTGTCAGTAATACTTTCAAAATTCTCTCGGAAAAGAGTGTAATATTTAAATTTTTCCGCAGAAGATATCTCTACAAATTCTTCTTTATGCAGATAGGTACACAAACACCACAAAAAGTGGCTATATACAGTATTTAATTGTTCACTCCCAAGTATCGTCTCTTTGATAAGAGCAACTCTGTCAAGAGTCCTCCTTACCTCATCAATTTTTTCCATTAAATTAAAAATATCTTTTATTGATACACGATCACCGCCAATAAAAGACTGGCCTAATCCACCTTTATTTCGATGAAACTTTGAACATAATTGATGAGAATATAAAAAGAATGCCCCGCACTCCCTATACTCGGCCTCTACTCTCCTGCTTTGTTGAGACAACTCATCAGCATGGCTTTGCAAAAGGCGGACAATGGCCATCACTTGTCCTGCTTCTGGAGGAAGGTCCTGAGGTTGTTTAGTCTCTAGAGAACGGTTGCGAAGCTGTTTCTCTTTTTTCTTGGCCTGAGCTTGACTTTTTTGAATAGATCTTTCTTTTTTAAACTCAGGAGAATCAAAAAACACTTCGGTAATTTTGTGAATAAGCAGTGAGCAGCCTAAATTTGTAATTGGTATGATACTATCCATACTTTTTGTGTGGATAAGATTTAAGAAAGGCTCTATAGAAGAAAAATTAAGGTACCTTTGGTCATGTAATGCGTATGGTGGCTCAAGGTCATTATCTATTTCTAGACCGAGAAGGTATCGTACAGCCCAGTGTAACATCGCTGATTTTTGAAAATACAGCCGCCTTGTCATATCAAAATGATTTTGAGGTATGGTACCTGCTATTTTTTCTTTTCTTAATCCATGCATCAAATTTTTCTGATTACAGAAGAAGGGAAATAGCTTTCTATAAGCCGTAGATACATTAATCTGTTCCGTTGGAATGGCATCAGCCATTGCCAGATAAGCCATGGAATATTGAAGGCAAATATTAATGTCTCTAGGGTTTTCATTATAACGCTTCTCTAGTTCAGAAAGAGCTTTATGCTTGTTCCTGAATTCTGCATCCATAGAATTTAAAAGAAGCATATAGCTTGCTTCTGATGGTGCATTCAAATCAATACATCTGTTAGCGACATTTGTTAATACATCATATGTATCAAAACACTGGAAGAACCCTCTATCAAATACGTTAGGTCGCTTTTCCAAATGGATGACTTGTGCAAGCTCATGGGCAAAATCATCCCATTCTGCAGTTGAAGTCTCCAAGAGTATTGTTATTTGCTCTTCTTTCAACCTGGCCAGCCTACTTTTCATAGGCATCTCATTTGCGTTGCCGGAAAGTATAGTAGGACTTAATTTTTCATAAAAACTTCTCGGAACTTTATTTTCCTGATTCTGCTCGTCCGCTGCGTAGACCTTAAACAAGTTCACAACAACCAAAGAAGCTGAGAGTAATTTAATCAAGTTTCTCATTTTTAATCCAAACCTCTTTATAGATATTTTTTATTTTCCTTTATAAGAGGTAGAAGATAAAAAAACAATATTAAGAATTATTTATATTAACGTTCATTACCCGACAGTTTTTTGAGTGAGGAAGCAAGGCTCTTAAAAAATTTTTCAGGTGATAAGCTTTATCATTTATTAATAGGAACTTCTATTTCCCGTGCTTTAACCTTTATCTCAATGGATTTTGAAAATTCAAGGATTCTACTATATTCATCATTACTTCATTAGTCTTGCCAGACAAAGAATGAAAGGCAGGCTCATTATAGCCAAAAATATCCAAAATCTCATTTTGGGAGCCATTAACGGTAGCTATGGATGTTTTCAATTCCGTAGTACATATTTCAGATCAGATAATATTCAGAGATACATAGATCGACATTAAAACATTGATCTGAGGAGGTGATTTTAAAATTCTTTGCAATCTATTTTTCTCAAAACTTAACAGCTTAAAAAATTTACGAAAACAAACAACATTACCCTTTAAAATCTAATCTTTAAAAATTCTTCGGGAAGTACTGGATAATATTTAATTCATCTTTAACGGTCTCAACAGAATATAATATCACACAATACGCAGCACGTTTACCCCCCATAGCGCCAGCACGTCACCATATGGTCATTGACCATGCCGGTGGCTTGCATAAAGGCATACATAATTGTGCTCCCCACAAAGGTCATGCCCCGCTTCTTCAAGTCTTTTGACAAGGCATCGCTAATCGCGGTGGTCGCAGGGACATCTTCAAATTTTTTCCAATGATTTATAACGGGCTTTCCCTCCACAAAACCCCATAAATACGCATCAAAAGTCCCCTGTTCTTTTTGAATGTCCAAAAACACGTGCGCATTCCGGCGGGCAGCATATATTTTGAGGCGGTTACGGATGATGTCAGGGTTATCTCGCAAAGCTTCCAAATTTTCATCTGTCATTCGGGCAACTTTATGAGGATCAAAGTCATGAAAAGCCTGGCGATACCCGTCTCGTTTTTTAAGGACTGTTTCCCAGCTCAAACCGGCTTGCGCCCCTTCCAGAACAAGCATCTCGAATAACCGCTGGTCATCATGGAGCGGGACGCCCCATTCATGGTCATGGTAATGGGCGTAAAATTCTTTCCCCACTTGTCCGCCGAAACAGCGTATTTTTCCATCAACGCCAAGCCCTGTCATTTTATTTTACCCCTCAACCCTCTTTCATGCTCAATAAGCCATTTTTTTCGCATCAACCCGCCCCCATAACCGCCCAGGTCCCCATTCATATTGATCACGCGGTGGCAAGGGACAATGATCGCGAACTGGTTAGCCCCGTTGGCTTGCGCGACTGCCCGGAAAGCCGAAGGCTTTCCCATCGTTATGGCCAAGTCTGAATAAGACCGTGTCTCCCCGCTTGGGATTTTTTGTAATTCTTCCCAAACGCGCTGTTGAAAAGGAGAGCCTATCAGAAACAGGGGGGTTTTGAAATGTCTTAACGTACCTTCAAAATAAGCTTTCAGTTCATGATCAATTGATTCAATCGGTTGTAGTGTCCCGGGAACAATGGCTGATTTTGTTTTCCATCGGAGGCGCTCAATCTCACGCTCTAAGCCCCGGCGATCCACAAATTCTAAAAGGTATAAGGCGTTCGCATCCGCAATGGCGACCATGGGGCCAAGTGGCGTGTCCAGCCACGATACTTTTAAAAGGTTATGATGTCCCGCCCGGGTCGGTGCCGCACCCATAATACGAGAAAACGCATCCCGAAAACCACTGCTGGATTCATACCCGCTTGAAAGCTGCGCTTCAATGACCGCTTCCCCTGCCCGGATTTGTTTCATCGCCAAGCCCATACGCCTTGCGCGCGCATACGCAACGAACGTCATGCCAAACCGTTTTTTAAACTGACGGCGCGCTGTTGTCGCATCAACGGACAATTCCTGGAAATCCTTGTCTTTCCAACGCTTCTCAGGATTGTCGTCAACCGCTTCAACAAGCGTTTGAACAAGCTGGGAGACATGGTTTGGATGAGAGAGCGGACGGCAACGTTTACAAGGCCGAAAGGAAGCGAGAAGCGCTTGCGCGGCTGTTTCAAAAAACTCACAATTCTCAAATTTTGGTTTCCTGGCAGGACAAGTCGCGTGGCAAAATACGCCCGTTGTTTTAACTCCAACATAAAAAACCCCTTCATATTCTGTCTTTTTATCGAGCAACGCCTGATAATACGCTTGTTTACTTTTGGCTGATATCATTTTTCATCTCACAAAGTTATTTATTGACCCTTAAGGCCTTACCATACGTGAGTCCATAAAATGCCGCCGCCGAAAATCAGGCATGGATATTTTTTTACTGGGGTAGGTTCCAGCTATACCTCTTTCAGTTGAAAAGGTTGGATTTAAGAAGAAAGTCTGATAATAGAGGGCATGCATAAAACTTTAATCCCCTTGCATCGTTCAAATTTATTAATCCTTCGCCGTAAACCCCAGGATGATACCCCTAAGAGGCATAATTTATGAAGCGCTGTACTAGATATAATCGGTGTTTTGATCAGCAGGATTGCCGATAACTTTCAGGCCCTATCGGTAAATTGATCGAGAAGGGTATATACTGCATCCAAACATTATTAGTACTTTAAGAGGAGGCTACATGACTGACCAACCAGCATATATAAAATTCATAGAAAAATCACCCTTGGTTTTTAAAATAAAAAAAGTGGCCCCTGAAATATTCGCTATTTGGAAAAAACATATGCAAAAACAGCACCCTGCATATCAATGCAATGCTGATCCCAATACGCTAGTACAAGATATTAAAGATAGCTTCAATTCAGCTCTCGAATCTTTATTTAAGGATAGCAGAAAAGACAAAAGAAATACTCCTGGATGGGCAATAGGGTTTATCCTGGGTTTCGTACCATCAAATTTAGCCACTCATTGGCTTTATGAATATATATATAATCAAACCGAAGAATATAAAGAATTAATGGCTCTCAAAGCAACTATTTTATATCTTGATTTTGACCAGACAACAATATCTAAAATAGAAAAGATTCACAAATACCTCATTGATAACAAGGCATATATCCACAAAGATTGTGAATCTGTAGATAAAAATGTCATTTCAATCAACAAATTTATGAAAAACAAAGAGAAACAGCATGCTAATAAAAACTTTTCAAATTTACTCATCAAATATCTAGAGAAAATTATGTTGGAAAAACACGAGCATATCTTTAACAAGATTTCTGAAAATAATTACTTTCCAAAAATAGATCAATTTTTTAGCGATAATGAAATATCTGACCTTATTAAAAATTTCCAGGAAATTTAAATTATAGTAGCAGAATAGGAATCAATTAAATCAAATCACTATGATGCCAAGAAAAACCTACCCCACCCGATGGAACAGGGAATCCGCCCCTTCATGGAAAAGGGTAATTAACATCCGGTCTGCTTTTCCACCTCCACTTGCGAAGAGCACTTCCCCCCGATCGGTTCCTGAAAACCCGGACGAAAGGTCTGAGCCTTCAAATTGAAATATATTGCCATTCCAATGGTCAAGTTTGGTTTCCGGACGGTCTCGGTAAATCAAGGTCAGCGCATTGTCTTTTTTACGGATCTCCACCCGCCCATAAAGGGGATTTTCATAAATTCCGGCATAATGGTCCAAGTCCCGCGCTGGTGCCAAGCCTTGCAACATATCTAGTCGCCGTTGCTTGTCATATTTTTCACGGGAATGACGCATATCTTCCCGCAAATTCCTGGCCCAATCCTGCTCCTCTTTCACATTGAGGTACAAATCCAGAAACTTGTTCCGGATTGCTTCAGGGAAAAGGCTAATCCGCATTCCTCCGAAGTTCGTCAAAACCGCAATACCAAGGTTATCTTGAGGAACAATCAGCATGACCGCCCGGGTCCCAACCATCCCACCCATATGGCCGAGAACGGGAACACCTGCATAATCATGGATAAACCATCCCATCCCGTAGTGAACCTCAGTGACGCGGTTCTTAGGAAACTGACGGCCTCCTTGAATGGGGACATCAACACGGGGGCGGCGCATCTCGTCCACATGGGGCTCACTGACAAGGGCTTTCCCGTCCACTTTTGTCTTGTTCAGCTGAAAAATCAACCACTTTCCAAGGTCCTGGCCTGTGGAAATGATGCCACTCGAAGCCGGAAACGTATACAATGCTGAATTTCTTTTTGGTAAAAAGCGCGTCTTTCCCTGAAAGGTGTCGTGAAAAGTTGGCCTGGGGGTCGCCTTATCGCATAGCCCCAACAATTTCTGCCAAAAACGCGGCGGGGGCCCTTCCCCGAGGCGCGTTTCTTTCATGCCTACAAACTGGAAAAGCTCTTCTTGGTAGACTTGAGACAATGGTTTACCCGTTACTTTTTCGATAATGTTTCCCATAATACCCACGATAGCATTC
The DNA here is from genome assembly GCA_021323455.1 of Alphaproteobacteria bacterium. Lineage (GTDB taxonomy): Bacteria > Pseudomonadota > Alphaproteobacteria > Paracaedibacterales > VGCI01 > VGCI01. Next base: position 11,990 of record JAJONN010000005.1, read on the forward strand.
TGGTAATCATAGGTTTTGCGAAATTCCCCTGTCATGGGAAACAAGGGCATTTTGGATATAATTTCCGAAGCACTCCATCCTAACTCAATCAGAGAGTCAGCGGTAAAGCCAGGCAACCCGCAGCGATGGGATAATAAATCTTCAATTGTCAGCTCTTGCGAAACTTTGGCATCACTCAACCGAAAATCTGGCAAGTATTTTGAGACTTTGTCTTTCCAACTCAATTTACCCTGATCAACCAAACGGGCAACAAGGGTATTGGTAAACGTCTTCGTCAAAGAAGCCAAAGCAAAAGGCGTATGGTCATCAACCGGGTCATTTTGCCCAAAAATCTTGACGCCAAAGCCTTTGGCATAAACAACCTTGCCATCCTTGACAACAACCACAAAAGCCCCTGGAACGCCTTCGGCAGCCATGGCTTCAGTCACATAGGTTTCCAAAACTGGCAAGACAGACGGTAAAGGGGCCCGCTCGTTTGCCCTCGCAGGGCATAGGATAAAAGCAACAAGCCAAAAGACTGAGAGAAGGCGCTTCATATAAGGACTCCTAGAATCTACTCTTTATTTAGAGGTAGCATGAATTGGTTGCTAGCTCAACACACGGAATCATGGAAAGTAATATTCAATAAAATTTATTTTGATCATTTACGATATTTTAATAAATCCTCTCTAGAATAAAAATTATAGTGAGATGTAACGAATTAAAGATAAACGATGGAATACGACGATTTATATGACGAAAGCCCTTATGCTGCTAAAGAACCTAAAGAAGTTTCACGACGGAGAGGAACCATGACCACCATTCGCGCTACTTTCCTGATTTGCGCAACCATACTCGCGAGTGTTTTTGGCATAACCTTCTACGGGTATCAGCAGGACCAGTTTGTCATCAGCAACAGCGGTAATGACGTAGCAATCTTTGATAAAAAATCCAGAACCATTAACTTGTGTAACAGAGGGAACTGTGCGCTCGTCATTCCGAATTTTCCCCATCTTGAGCCTTCTCCCCCTCCCGCGCCGCCAAGCATGGGACAGCAAGGGCCAAATGGACAACGGCTTTTAGGGACGTTTCCTCAACCTCAAATGAATCCCCAAATGAACCCGCAGATGAATCCGCAAATGATGCAACAAATGCAACAAAGAGGGATGATGCCACAACAGATGATGGGCAACCCGCAAATGATGGGCCAACCCCAAATGAGTGGCATGAATCCACAGATGATGCAACAAATGAATCCCCAGATGAATCCGCAAATGATGCAACAGATGCAGCAAAGAGGTATGATGCCGCAACAGATGATGGGTAATCCTCAAATGATGCGCCCACAAATGGTCAGCGCAGCGCCTCAAGCTGCCCCAACCCAAGCAGCTGGTGGCGCGCCTGCAGCAGCAGGAGCGGATACCGCAGCCGCAGATGAAGCAGCCGCAGATGATACAACGACAGATACCGAAAAAGCAGCAGACGCTGAAAAAACAGATGAACCCGCTTCTTCAGCAGAAGGGGATGAAGAGGTCGCCCCTGTTTAAAGGGGTTCTTCCTCAAGCCAATTTTGCCATGAAGCTTTCCAAAGAGCGTACTTTTCTGATATAAACACTATACTAACCTGAATTATGGATTAAAAAAGGGCTGTCATCCTGGAATTTAGCTTTTGTTCGTCTTTTGCGCAGCAAAAGCGTTACAAAAGCTTAATACCCGGGATCCATGTATTTTCAAATTTTTCAAATCCATAGAGAATACATAGATCCCGGGTTCTACGAGTTTGTAACGCCTCGCTAACGCGAGGACGAACAAAATCTAAGCCCCAGGATGACAACTAAAAAGCAATCAGAATCATCTTTAACCCATTGTTTTGCAAATATTCTAACCCATAACTCGGGTTACTAAAGCCGGCCATAACGTGAGGCTTTCAGCCTCAAGTCAGATAAATAATAGGAAAAACCACATAGGCGCTGTATTAACGACTTACCATGCCTAACTTATCTTGGCCTCAATTATTTTTAAACCTCATCCTTCCGCCTCGCTGCTTTGGTTGTGGAGAAGCCACCTCCGAACATCATGTCTTATGTCCCCCTTGCTGGAAGGCCTGCACCTTTTTATCCCCTCCCTGGTGCGCTTTATGCGGGTGGCCCTTCCCTTATGAATCCTTGGGTCAAGCTTTGTGCCCTTCCTGCCATCGCCTTCCCCCGTTGTTTACCCAATGCCGAAGCGCGCTGGCTTACCATGATGAAGCCCGTCGGTTCATTTTGAAATTCAAGCAAGGAGACGGCACTTACCTGGCCCCTGGCTTAAGCCGGCTGATGGTACGCGCTGGACAGGATATCCTCTCCCAAACGGATCTGCTCGTCCCTGTTCCTCTTCACTGGAAACGCTTATTCTTACGACAATATAACCAGGCGACTCTCCTGTCCCATTACATCACCCACCAGACATGCATCCCCACCCGGACAGATCTCCTAAAACGCCATCGGTCAACACGAAAACAAGGCCATCAAAACCGCAAGGAACGCTCTGCCAATGTCCGGGGCGCTTTTATTATCCCTCTTGGCAAAGCCCCTGTTCTAAAAGGAAAACGGCTCACGTTGATCGATGATGTCTTCACCACAGGGGCAACATTAAGTGAATGTGCCCGAATTTTATTGAACGCAGGCGCAAAAGAAGTTCGCGCCCTGACCCTTGCCCGTGTTATAATGCCCCAGAAACTTGCTTCATCATTGTATTAAGGAGCAGACCATGTCAGAAGCCATTATTTACATTACCCCGATCTGCCCCTATTGCGTTCAAGCCAAAGCTTTGCTGGATAAAGTGGGAATTCCCTATACAACCATTGATATCGCAACAAATGCAGAACTCCGCCATGAAATGGTAAAACTGGCAGGTGGTCGAACTTCTGTCCCGCAGGTTTTTATTAAAGGCAACCATATCGGCGGGTTCGATGACCTTTATGCCCTGTATCAAGCTGGGGGCCTTAAGAAATATCTGCCCCATTGAATTTTTTTTCCATACTCCTTACTTTAAGAGTAGAATATTGTTGTTTTTATAAGGATCATTGAAACCATGCGTTATCTTGCCTCTTTTCTGTTCGTCCTCATGGGTCTTTTGACGCCCGTCCATGCGTTAACTGTTGAAATTTATACGATCCCTGGATGCTTTGGCTGCGGAATGGCAAAATCCATGCTTGAAGACCATGGGATTCCTTATACAGAAGTGAGCATCCAGGGCCGACCAGACCTGTATGCCCAGATGAAGAAACGGGCAGGCGGCAACCCGGAAGATTCCATGACCGTTCCCCGGATTTTTATTAACGACAAACATATTGGAAGCTATTCTGAGTTGAGCGATGTTGATTTTGATGCCCTCCTTCAGCAAGAAAAACCAACCTTTGAATAGAACCCGACCCCAAAAACCACATAAATAGAGTAAGAACGAAGGGCCAGAATGCGCACCTGTAAACTGTTTTTTATTGCCCTGCTGGTTGCCGGAACGGCTTCTTGTTTTTTCTGGGGACGGAAATCCTCCTCTTTTCAGCCAGGGAAAGTACCGATCATTGCCATCACCCAAATCATTGAACACCACACGCTTGATACGGTGCGGGCTGGATTCATGGCAGAGCTTGCAGCACAGAGTTTTGACGAAAAAACCACAAAGATTGTTTATGAAAATGCCCACGGGAATGTGGCGACAGCGACCCAGATTGGCAGCAAGTTTGCCGCCTTACGTCCTCAACTTATGGTAGCCTTATCGACCCAATCTGCTCAACTCCTGTCTTCTCTATCAAGCAACACGAACATACCCCTTGTGTTCACCGCCGTCACAGACCCGGTCGCTGCGAAGCTGGTGCCAACCAAAGCAGAACCTGGAGCCTGGATCACAGGCGTCAGCGACTTCATGGAGCCTGAGCCTCAGCTTGATATGATGCGCACTTTCTTGCCCGCCTTAACCCGGCTTGGCGTTTTATACAACCCTTCCGAAATCAATTCCGTCAGCTTTTTAAAAGCCATGGAAGAAGTCGCCAGAGCGAAAGGCATTGAACTTGTTTATGCTGCCCTCAGCAATACGTCCGAAGCGTCAGGCGCAACGGCAAGCCTAGCCGGAAAGGTTGATGCCCTTTATTTCCCGAACGATAATACAGCGATGGCTGCTGTTGGTGCCATCGCGTCAACGGCCCTCAAGCACCATATTCCTGTTTTTGCGAACGATTCAGCGTCCGTCGAACGAGGTGCCCTAGCCGCTGTTGCTTATGACCGGTTCGCCATGGGACGTAAGACAGGAGAGATTGCCATTGCTATCCTGAAAGGCAAAAAACCACAAGATATTCCTGTGGTTTACGACACCCCTTCTGAAGTGGTCGTCAACGAAAGAACACTTAACGCCTTGAAGTTAACCCTTCCTGCCACGTTAAAAGCTGTTCGGAAAATTTGAGGAGACCAGCCCCATGGTAAGCGTTGGCGTTTTGGGATCGACAGGCCGCATGGGACAAACGATCCTGGACGCGCTTAAAAGCCATCCCCGCTGTACCTTAAGCATGTCCGGTACGCGGGAAAATTTAGATCCCCTGTTTAAAGCCAGCGATGTGGTGGTTGATTTTACAACGCCTGACGCTTTACCAACCCACGTCGCGTTCGGTTTAAAATATGGCAAACCCCTCGTGGTTGGCACAACGGGCTTGTCCTCCCCCCATAGCCTTGTCATTTCTGCCGCATCATCCCAAATTCCCCTGGTTGTCTCTTCAAACATGAGCGTCGGGATGACGCTTTTAACCCATCTTGTTGAAAAGGCTGCGCATTTCCTGGATGAAAGCTATGACATCGAAATTGCGGAGCTTCACCACCGCCACAAGAAAGACGCCCCTTCTGGCACGTCCCTCTTGCTTGGGGAAAGAGCCGCCAAAGGCCGGGGAAAACGGCTGGATGAGCTTAGAGACGACACAGACCGCCAAGGGGAACGCGCCAAAGGGGCCATCGGCTTCTCTGTTCAGCGCGGGGGCATGGTCATTGGGGATCATTCCATCCGCTTCATTGGCGATGAGGAGATGCTTGACTTTTCCCACCGCGGGCTTTCCCGCGCCGTATATGCCAAAGGTGCCTTGCGAGCAGCGGAATGGGTCACGAGACAACAGCCGGGACTTTATTCAATGGCGGATGTCTTGGGGATCTAATCTGCTGATCCTGCCAAGTTTAGAAACCAAAAAATTCAAATTTCTTCTAAGCCTTATATAAAGACCCAACAATATGAATTGGAAAAAACATTGACAGTTTGTTTTTCAACATATAAACAAATGAAAGCCATTAATATAACAGCTCCAATAACTAACATGTTCATTACTCTTATTTTTTGAACGAATAGAATGGTTATTTTTTATATAAGGAAGGATGAAATGAAAATGAAATTACCGTCAAAATCAACAGTGTCAATTATTATATCCGCGATGTCACTTGCAACCTCAACAATCTTTGCTGCGGATGACCGTGAAGAAAGGAAAGACGGCCCAGAATATGCAGCTTATGCAGTTGCAGCGGCCCAACCCTCAAGCCAGAACGCCAGAAATTCAGGGCTTCAACGTTCTCAATTTCTCCAATCTCTTGAAGAGTTCTCTCAGAGCTTGACTGCCGAGCAAATGGCCGAACTCTTGGCAAACATACAACGTGGCAATTTTTCTTGTAGTGCCCATTTATCCCAGCTTTCCCCAGAAGATCGGGAACTAAAACGCCTTATGGCAGACAGCCAAGACACAGGTTTATTCCCCCTCATAGACCCTTTCAGAATTAAGGAGATCCTTAATCTTCTCGTCCCAAAATATGTCAGCATATTGCAGGAAGGCTTTGCAAACCGCCTCGATTTTAGCAATGAAAATCATAAAGACTTTTTTAGATTTTTGATGGGCCATGATCATTTTATTACCAATGATCTACGTTCTGACAAAAGCCTGGTCTTAGTCCTTAAAATGTTGACTCAACAGTTTGATCTCCATCCCCACCTTTCTATGTATCTTCCATACGGTATGGGTATACCTCCGTATATGGGTTATGGACAATCCGGGAATGATATAAACGATAATCCAATATTTTTCAAGTTTGCAGGAATTATCCATGGTGAATTCGTTATTCGCATGGATAGTTGGTTTCATAACCTAAAAAACTTCATACAATCTGGATACTATCGCTATGTTCTTCCTACGGGTATAAGTTTAGACTCAGAAGAAATAAAAGGAAGGATTTTAGGGGAAGTTATGGAAGATATTAACAACAAATTTAGCGTTCCAGGAGGGGATAACTTTGACATTGAGCGCGATGCAAGAAAGGTGAGCCAGATTGTTGAAAACTGGTTTAAGGTTGTGCATCAACTGGCTGTTTTTGAACTTCAGCAATGGGAACACCAACAAGTCCTTCTTGATAGCCTCCAGTGCGACTACGGTGTTGTTGAGGAGCAATTGAAAGAGGCAGTGGCCGGTAACTTGTATTTCTCAGGCATCACAAAAACATCTCATTCCATTGGATTGACAGAAGTAGAAAGAGCCGAGCAAGCTTCGAGCGTTGAATTTCTTCAGAAACGTGTGCATGCATATAGACAAGCTGATGAGAAAAAGCTCTCTGAATACAAAATTATTAAAGGGATGTTACCGTCTCTCAAAAAACTTATCAGCTGGATTGACGATGTCTTTGCCAAAGTCAGCAAAAAGGGTAGAATGAGCTAATTAAGCTTATGGATTGATTTTGACGAGCGGAAGGGCATCCACCCTTCTGCTTTTTTACGGAACCTGTAGAATCACTACCATACGATCATTAATTGAATATTCTCAGATAAATGAGATTGTGTGAGATCCTTTGAGATTTATAAAATCATTATTTTCATTTGAATCCAGTTTTGTTTTATGGCTTTTTTCCTATCAATATAAAAACGCCTTTGAGATCTTTACGTCTCCTGACATTACTGTTCTTTTGACCCTCGTTCTTATTCCCTGGGGGCTATTCCTTTGGATCAAGACCAAACCAGTGCTTCAATTGCGCAGCCCCGTTATTCTTGTCTTTTTAGGCCTGAGTTCCTGGTTTATCGCCTCGAGCTTCTGGTCGCCTTCTGAGGCTTACAAGCTCCAGAAAACACTGTGCTACTCACTTTATACTATCCCCGGCTTTCTGATGGACTATTTGATCATTTCCAGGGATCCTGAACGCCTCAAAAGGTTGATGGGGGCTTTCCTTCTTTTTTCAACCGTTGTCTTGGCCGAAAGTTACCACGTTTTTTTTATAAACGGTCTCGTCACAATTTCTGATATCTTGAATAATAATTACTTGGTCACAGGCCAGACGTTAGGGGTCGGCTTACTGGTTCTTGTTCCTTACACCTGGTTTAACTTTATGTCACAGAAAGCTGATGCCAAAACAATTCCAGTTGGCTGTAACCCAGCAATCACAGAGAAGCTTGGTGGTTTTCACAACCTCTGGCTATGGTCTCTCCTTTTAGGGAGTTTATTCTTTTATGCTTTGATGAACCTGGGAGGCCGAGGACCTGTCGTCGCTACAGGTGCCGCCCTGGCGATTTTTTATGGGATGAAGTGTTGGCAAAGTCCTACCTCAACCCAACGAACTTTATTAGGTGTCCATTTTTGCACATTAGCTCTTTTGTGTACGTTGGGCTACTTTATGCTAAACGAGTTATTTGACCACACAGGCTCCCACTTTCAGCAACGGCTTGCTCCCCTCATGACAGGCCAGATAGATGAAGCTGTCAATGAACGCTTCATTTACTATCAATCTGCCTTTTTAACCTTTCTTAACCACCCTTTTGTCGGCGTTGGATTTGGAGGATGGCCCATTTCTCATGGCCTGGGGGATGTAAGCCTCCACCCCCACAATATTTTCCTTGAGATTTTGAGTGAAACAGGCTTGGTTGGGTTAGCAGGGTTTATGGCGCTCTTGTATTTTGTTTTTAGAAACTTAAAACTTCAGGTTATGTTTTCAACCCCTGAGCGCACATCCCTGGCTCTCCTCACAACTTTTAGTTTTCTTAGTGCCCAAAAAACAGGCGATTTGCATGATAATCTTCTTTTATTTGTAATGCTCTCCTTATGCGCAGGCCTACAAAGATGAAGAAATGACCATGTTCATTAGCTCTAACGAATTTAACCAATTCATGGCAGCCCTTGCCCCCTTTGAGTCGCCGCCGGTCATCGCGGTCGCTACCTCCGGCGGGCCAGACAGCCTCGCCTTAGCCCTTCTCAGCCATGAGTGGGCAACAAAGCAGGGTGGCAAAGCCATTGCGGTTACTATTGACCATCAATTGCGGGAAGGGTCTACCGCAGAGGCGTATCAAGTGAAAGCCTGGCTAAACGCAAGGGAGATGGAACATCACACCCTGACATGGATAAGGACAGAAGAAAACAAAGCCCCTCAAACAGCGATCCAGGCTGCGGCCCGCGAAGCCCGCTATCACCTGCTAGGCCAATGGTGCAAAAACCAGGGCGTCAAGCATCTCTTGACGGCCCATCACGCGCAAGACCAGCTTGAAACGTTTATGATCCGCCTTGCCAAAGGCTCCGGCTTGAGAGGATTAACCAGTATCCAGGAAGTCGTCACGACAGACTTTGGGCGTATTGTGCGCCCCCTCCTCACCGTTGACCCCAATCGCCTGAAAGCCACGCTGGAAGAAGCCAACCAACCCTTTCTTCTCGACCCCAGCAATAGGAACGAGAATTTCACCCGCGTTCGGTGGCGTCAGCTACTTCCTTCGCTGGCTCAAGAGGGAATCACCACGCACACCCTTCAAGAAACCCTGGGCCGCCTGAACCATGCGCAACGGCTTATTGACCAACACATTGCCGGCCTTCTCCGCCAACATGCCATGCTTTCCCCTTATGGGTATGCGGTGTTGAAACAAGAGGCTCTTGAGGGGTCTCCAGAAGCCTTTGAAGAAATGCTCAAGCGCCTCCTGGCAACCATCGGAACGCGCCTTTATCCCGCCCGGCGTCAAGCTTTGCATCAGGCCATGGACAGGATGGCATCAGGCCATTCCCTCACCCTGGGAGGGTGCCAGATCCTGTGCAAACCTGAGGGGTGGTGGATTGTGAGGGAGCTTGCTGCTGTGAAGGAAGACGTCCCTGTCCAGCAATCGGGAACCTATCTTTGGGACAACCGCTTTACCGTGAGTGTATCTCAAAAGGCCGCTTGCCGGATTGCTGCTTTAGGAGAAGCAGGGATCCTGCAGCTCGAAGGTAGCTTCAAGCAGCAGACGAAAACCATCCCCTCCGTTGTCCTTAAAACCCTGCCCGCCTTATGGCAGGAGGAGGCCCTTCTCGACCTCCCCTCGTTCGCGTTCACGCCCCGCCACCCATTAATGACAGGTGATGTCTAATAGACTTTGAATTTCACCCCTGCTATTTTTGACACATCGCCGTTTGCTCTGATAGACTGGCGACGCGACGACAATCCACTAAGGACAAGAGCATGCTCGACACCCCCCTTTTCCGCAACCTCTCGGCCAGGACGTCTGATATCACCCTTCTCATGCTTGTCACCCTTATGTACATCGCTTTATGCGCGGAAGCAGATATGTATGTCCCTGCTTTTCCTCAAATGATTGAGTATTTTGGGATTGCAGAGAATCAAGTGCAAATGATTCTAAGCATCAATTTTGCCGGGCTTTGTCTGGCCGGACTGTTCATGGGACCACTTTCAGACAGTTATGGCAGACGAAAGGTCCTACTTGGCGGGCTGCTCCTGTTCACGGTAAGCAGCGCTGGGTGCGTTTATACGGATGATTTTTATGCCATGCTTTTATGGCGATTATTGCAAGGTATCGCCGCCTCCATTCCGATGGTCATTGGCGCTGCGACTTTTATCGATAAGTACCCCCCTGAAAAAGCGGGACAAATTCTGGGCGTACTCAATAGCGTTATCTCGGCATCCATGGCGGGGGCCCCGGTCGTGGGAGCGTGGGTTAGCCAATCCTTTACCTGGCGGGCCAATTTTGTTGTCATTCTTACCCTTGCCCTCCTTTCCTTTATAGGAACGTGGATGTTTATCGAAGAAACATTGCCCCTCAGCAAAAGAAAACCCTTTCATTTGGCTTCTGCGAGCAAAGACTACCTCAGGTTGTCAAAAAGCTTCACGTTTATGTGCTATACGCTGATTGTGAATTTCCCCATTACAGCCGTTGTTGTCTACATCGCGAACCTTTCCGTGATTTTCGTGAACCATATGGGCATGGGTCTGGAAAAATTCAGCTATTACCAAGCCACAACCATGGGGACGTTTATTATTTTTTCCCTTTGGTCTGTAAAGCTTATTCAAAAAAGAGGCATTGATTATACAAAGAACTTGGGTGGAATTATCGCTATTATCGGGTCAATCAGCCTATTTTATATAAGCCAGACAGATATACAGAATGTCACAATGATATGCCTGTCCATGGCTTTTATTGCCGCCGGGGGTGCCATGATGCCTGGTACCTTTGGAATCAAGGCCATGTCCCTATTTCCCGAAATCAACGGAACGGCTATGGCCATGATGACAGCTGTCCGCCAACTCCTGGCTTGCGGACTTGTCCTCTTATCTGAAGTTATGTTCGATGGAACAATCTTGCCCGTCGCTATCATTATCTTTGGTTATGCAGCCTTTGCAACCGCATGCTACCTCATCCTACAGTATACAACTTCCAACTCTTATGAGGCTGAATCTGCTTGATGTTTCCTGGCGTGCCTTCGCTAGTTTCCGACCTCCCATCGGCTAAAAGCCTTGATTAGGCCGCATCCGGTTGGATTTGGTTCGTTTTTCTTGGTAAGGGACTACTTGCTCCACACGACCTTTTGAAAGAAGGTCCGTACAAGCTTGCGCATCTAGAGGTTCACTGAAATAATAACCTTGAACTTGATCACTATGGTGCTCCCTTAGGTAATCAATTTGTTCTATTTTTTCCACCCCTTCTGCAACAACCTCCAGCCCCATTTTTTTAGACATATTTATGATGGCATCAACGATACAACGGTCATTATTTTCTGCTATTATCTCATCAATGAATGTTTTATCAATCTTTACCTTATCAAAGGGGAAATATCGCAAATAACTTAAATTTGAATACCCAGTTCCAAAATCATCAATAACCAGATAGACGCCTAACTCTTTTAGTTCCTTCATTTTCAGAAAAAAATCAGAAAAATTCGTTGTAATGATGCTTTCTGTTATTTCCAATTCTAAGCAATTCGGCTCTAACTTTGTTTCTTTAAGGATCTTGCGCACAAACTCCACAAAATTATTCTGTTGGAATTGAACCTTGGACATATTAACAGCGACACGCAATCCTGAAAAGCCTAATTTCTGCCATATCTTATTTTGTTGGCAAGCTGTTCTGAGAACCCATTCCCCAATAGGTACAATGAGCCTTGTACTTTCCGCCAGAGGAATAAACGTGTTTGGGAGAAGGGTCCCCAAAGTTGGATGTTGCCAACGAACCAAAGCTTCTACACCTACAATCCTATTTGAATCCAAATCAATTAAGGGTTGGTAGTGGAGTACCAATTCATTTCTTTCTACCGCATGACGAAGATGGGTCTCTAATTCTACTTTTTGTAACGAATCTTGATTTAGTTTAGGTTCATAAAACTCAAAAGTATTTCGCCCCATTTCCTTAGCATGGTACAAAGCAACATCAGCATTTTTCATCAATTCATCGTAATCCTGCCCGTCTTTTGGATAAACGCTAATACCAATACTGACTGTCGTAATAATTTCTTGGTCTTCGATTTGACAGGGTTGCGAAAAATTTTTTATTAATTTCTCCGTGATTTCCTCTATGTTGTCCTGGCTTGACTGGGCATTTAGGAGGATAACAAACTCATCTCCCCCTAAACGCGTTACTGTATCAGACTCACGGATAGAAGATTGAAGCCTTTTAGCAACTACTTTTAAAAGGGCGTCGCCCATTTTATGCCCGAAGGTGTCATTAACTTGTTTAAAATTATCTACATCTAGTAAGAGAAACCCTGTCAATAGGTTGTAACGTTTAGCCTGTAAAATGGCTTGATGGGTACGGTCAACAAGCAAAATTCGATTTGGCAATCCAGTCAAACTATCGTGCGTTGATTGGTACAACAACAACTCTTCTAGTTTTTTTCGTTCCGTAATATCTCGGAAACTACAGACAATTCCAACATTCTTTTTATTTAAGTATTGAGAATTTTTATATAATTCAAAAACTTTTCCTGTCTTAAGCTTCCATTCTTTAGTCCCTTTAGTTTTCAGCTTCTTTTCTAGGTTTTCCATGGCAGTAAGAAAAAGGACGGGCTCTTCTAGCTGCTGGGATATCCTGTGAAAAATAGCGGTTGTCTCTTCAGATTTAATCGACTCTTCTGAGATCCCAAACATATGCAAGAATATATTATTGTATTTAATAATTTCTTTATTTTTACTAACAACAATAATCCCCTCTTCTGTTGATTCTAGCGTGGCATTCATTAAAGAAAGCGATTTTTGCAAATCCTCTGTACGTTCTTGAACAAGCGTTTGGAGATTTTCAATCTGGTATTGAACTTGCTGCTTAAGTTCCCATTTGATCGTGAGCGCAGAAGCAAGCTGGCGAATCTCAATAGATTCAAAAGGCTTCTTTAAAATCAACAAGTTATCAGATCCATTTAATTGCTGGGTGATTTCTTCCCAAGAATAATCCGAATAGGCCGAGCAAATAACAACTTGCAAAGCAGGATCGATTGCCCAAAGTTGTTTGATCGTTTCAATACCATTCCATCCGGGCGGCATCAGCATATCAACAAAAGCCAGCGCATAAGGGTGTCCCTCTGACAAGGCTTTCTGGACAAGTTTTAGAGCTTCTTCCCCTTGATACGCAGAATCAATGAGGTAAGGAAGACTTGCCGTAGCATTGCTTGCCGTTGGCGCTCTGCCAAATAAAACAATTTCGTCTGCATCAAGCTGTGTTGCCTGGCTCTGATCACCGAGAATTTTACAAAAATCATCATGGATGCTCTTATTGTCATCAACAAGCAAGATCCGCTTTTGCTGCGGGAACATCATGCTGGCTCTCCTTTCTTTCCTTAGGCTGATAGGGCAACGTCAAAGTAAAAGTTGCTCCTTTCCCAGCTCCTTGACTCTCCACCAAAAAATTCCCGCCCATTTCTTGTGCGGCAATGGCACTCACATGTAATCCAAATCCATGGCCTGTTTTTTTTGTTGTAAAGCCATAAGAAAACATTTTCTTAAGATTTTGAGGCAGAATACCAACACCATTATCGCTAACTTGAATCATGAAATGTGATTCATCTTTTTCTTGAATGCGCAAGGATATCTTCTTTGTTTTGGTCTTATTTTCTAACAATGATTCAAGACTGTTCTTAATTAAATTCACAATAATTTGAAGCAGCTTGACACGGTCTATGCTCACCGGTTTTAAGGGAGAGAAATCTCGAATAATTTCAATTTGTGCCCGTTCATAGGCCGTTTTATTAAGGGTCAATGCATCCTCAATGATATCTGTAATCGCAACCTTCTCAACAACCCCCAGTGAACTACTAAATGCATTTTGCTTGACCACAATTTCTTTGATATGTTGGACGCTGTGTGTCAAGGCAGAAATTTCTTCAACAATATATTTTTTATCTTCGCTCCATATGTCGGCTAATTTTATAATATAATTTGGGATCAGTTGTCCTTGCGGGTCTTTTGCAAGAAAAGCGTCCATATCTTCTTGGTGTTCGGATAAAAGCTTACTAATTTTTAATAAGTTCGATATCTTGGATTGATCAATCTTGTCATGAATCATCGTAACAGAAGTATTGAGGTGATTTAAAACGTTTCCAACGTTATGCAATACGCTCGTTGAAATATCTGCCATGCCAGCCCGCCTGGCGGACATAATGAGTTGGTTATTAAGAACCATATTTTTCGCTTCAAGCTTCTTACGTTCTTCAACTTCCTTTGTTAATTTTTTATTGGATTCCTCTAAAATTTTTTTAGATGTTGATAGCTCCTTCACAACAGTACCCATTTCACGGTTCAAGTTTTCGATTTGGGTGAAATTATGATGAAGCCTTTGAGCTGAAGCTGTCCGCGCCCTAAGCTCTTCGGGAGAAAATGGTTTTGGCAAGTAATCATCAGCCCCAACCTCAAGACCACTGACAATGGCTTCTTTTCCCGCTTGTGCTGTAATAAGAATAATAGGAATATTTTTAAGCTGAGGATCAGCCTTAATCGCCTTCGTTAAGGCATACCCATCCATTATCGGCATCATCACATCTGACAACACAACCTGAGGTTGATATTTGTGGATTGCCTCCAGAGCAAGCTTTCCATTTTCAACAGCGATGATTTCATAAGAATCTTCGAGTAAAGAGACGATATACGACCTCATGTCTGTATTATCATCTGCAACCACAATAACAGGCAGCTCTCCTGTTGCTTCTTTCCGCATTAAAGGATGGACAATGGGCTTTTTATTGTCGGTAGTAACCTGAGAGAGGGAAACCTTCACAATTGGGGCATGGACATCTGCCAACTGGGATTGGCTACCATTTTTTTCTTTTCTAGACACCGTCCGAATTGGCAAAGTAACCGTGAATTGAGATCCTTTTCCTTCCTCACTTTCAACGGAAATACTGCCTTGCATGAGCTGGGCAAATTGGTTAATGAGCGCCAACCCAATACCCGTTCCTTCATAAGCCCGAGTCCTTGATGTATCAACTTGATGAAAGCGCTCAAAAAGCTTAGGGATCTGTGAAGCCGGGATACCCACACCCGTATCTGCGACCGTTAAGCGAATTTCTGTTTCGTGTTTTACGAGCGTTACTTTAATACGCCCTCCTGCTGGCGTAAATTTTAGAGCGTTACTCATTAAATTTAAAACGATTTTCTCCAACATCTTTCGGTCAAACAACATAGGACCTATTCCTTCCGCAGGAAGGAAGCTCATTTTTACTTTTCTTTCAACAGCTAAACCTTGCGCATCATCCACCAGCTGGGAAATGAGCTGGTTAACATCTAATAGTTCTTCATGGACCACAAATTTTCCAGCTTCCACTTTGGAAAAGTCTAGAAGGTCATTCACGAGAACATAAAGCCTCGTTGCATTTCTTTGCATACGGCGCAGATTGTCCCTATGCGCCAAAGGAAGGGAATGATCAGCCAAGATGGTCTCAAGGGGGCCGAGGATAAGCGTTAAAGGCGTCCGAAGCTCATGGCTGACATTAGCCATAAAGTCGGACTTGACCTTATCCATTTCCGTGAGTTTCGTATTTTTCTCTTTTACATCTGACAAAGCCCTGCGCGCTGTATCAATGACAAAATTGAGTAGCATCGTGAGTTTCTGCACACTTTCATCGATGGTATGGGCTTCTACTGTAAAGTTGAAATCTCCCTTTACCGCCAAGCAGAGCTGATCTGAAATACGCTCAAGCTGTTGTTTAACTTGAAGAACTTCCCTATTGGTTGCCTCGGCTTCTATTTCTTTCACGCCTCAAGCTCCCATTTTTGGATATTCAATATGAATTTCACATTCCTTTCCGCCGGACTTCATGCATTGTTTTTCGTCTATGATGGCTTCATCTTTATAATAACGAATCATCCATCTTGCCAAAGCCTTATAAAGCCCACAGTGCCCGTTCGGGGACCGATAATGGGTTATTAATTTATTGGGAAGTTTATCAACAACGAATTTATCATTAATAACATCCCGGGACTTCTGGTCCGCAACCCCGGTTGCAAAGCAATTATGGATTGTCGGTTGGATGAGCAGAAATTCGTAAGAGTTTTTGCACATCTCGAACCATGTAGGGAAACGCTTAACAGCATCTTTGCCAAAATAATCTGCATAGTATTCATCGGCTTGCTCTGGGGTAATCTTGAGGACTTTTAATCCGGCTGCCAGCAATCTCTGCCACTCTTCATCCGGATAAACCTCATTGATTTGGAATACCGTATCTAAAGGGACTCCCGCTTGTTTCTTAATCTCAGCAACAGCTGCCTCTCCTCCAAGCGCTTGTATCATATCGAGGAACAATTTTTGTATCAGACCAACCATCTTCATCTCCTTTAAAACAGCATTAAAACAGCAGTTAAACTCGATTTTATCTCGTTGATTTAAACCATATATGATTAGCGTACTTTGATTTTTAAAAATAAGGAATAGGAAATTGACGAGGGGAGAGAAAGCTTAAGGGAGAGGTAAAGGCACCCCTCTATTCTTGCTTTTATTTTTGAGAGAAAAGGGGAAGGACATTAAAAATAACAGATGCAGGGAGGATGCTATCCCTTTTTTCTATTTTTTTAACGATGATCCCACTGAAAATAAAATGCCTCCAGGAAGTCAATTAAGTCACTATAAAAAATATCCAATAAATGGTAGAAGTATATCAATCGATGGAATTGAGAGATTCCATTTAGTTTTATTCCTAAAAAGGAAAGATATAAACAATTATGAAACTACAGTTAAAATCAATAAGGACAATTCTAACGTTAATGGTGTCGCTTTTAATATCAACATGTTTTGCGATGGATGATGGAAATGAAGGAGGCCATAGACCAAGAGTACTGCTCGGGGAAGGACATACTGATGGTGAGCTATTTATGGTATATGCGGGATCAACAAATTACGATGGGGAAACAAATCACCATCAGGCTAAAGGTTATATTACTATTGATCCTTGTAAAGAAATTTGTCCTGATATCATCAGCTGGATAACAAATGATAATACCGCATGGGATGCTATTGAAAAGTTAAAACCCCGATTGATAGCGGATATGACGTTTATCTCCACGGTCACTGAATCACCATTCGTTACGGTAAGAGCGTTAGCCGCTTTAGATTCTGGGGGTGTATTTCTCGTGCCGGTTGATATTGCGATTCAAGGAAAGAGATGGAGTGCCAAGGCACATGTTGGTGATTGCTTTGAGGATGCGGGAGACAATGTTGGGTTTAACGATCTCCTGACAAACTATGGTTTCTTATTTGGGGAGTATACCCCCAAATTTCCGACGCGAGCTGTATTTGAAGAAGGGTCCAAAATTGTTGATCAACAATTTAGAAAAAGCTATCCACATATCGATGTGTGCTGTGTAGAACTTAAACCAGCACCCTTAGTGAGAGCGTTCTGGAAACTACCTGATGAGATTCAAATTTTTCTCACCACCTCTGTTGAGCCTAAAATTTTAGCGGATTATGTGTTTGAATACTACACATTAGGAGAAGAGGTACGCCACAAAGGACCTGATGCTATGGCGGAGATTATAGTTGGAAAATCGGAAGGGGTATTAGCTCTTAATTTGGTCATTAATTATCATTTGCATTACAATCCCGGTCATTTAGAACAGCTTTTATTTTTCGCAAAAGAGGAGGCACGGGAAGAAGAACGCCTATATGGTGATTTCTTTGGTCCCCAAGGGACAACCCTTTCGTGGCCTTATAAGCTTCAAAAACCTTTTGAGGTTATACCAGCCTATATTGCTATTACAAAAAGATAGAAGGGACCTTTTCGATAGGGAACTGGGTAAAACGAACTTAGATTCAAAGAAAATTTAATGTATTATTTTATTCTTAGATTATCTGGATTATTTTAGGTTGTTAACTACTTTGATCTCTTTCTTTTAACCATATTTCAAATGCAGCATCCATAGCTTCTTTTTCAGTATCAAATGCCCCTAAATACTCCCCATACCTTGCAATCTTCCAATAATAAGAATAACGATATACTGTAGCTTCAAGAGTTGGGTTGTACATATTTCCCTTTCTACTACGACGCCAATTATTTTTAGCAATAAACACAGGTAGGCTTTGTAAAAGCCGATAGGTTAGTATGAAAATGCTTTTAATTAAAAATACGATTATGTATATAAAACTTTTGTGATCGCTTAATTTTGCAAGAAAATCAGTATTAGGAGTATGAGAATTCTCTATCCAAAGATCATCAAGCTCACCCCTTTCTAATGCATTAATGAGTATTTCAACTTCGCTTATTCGCAAAGCTCCACAATCAGAAAGATGGAATAATTCACACTGAGGTCGCTCTTTATCTAATACCCACTCATTAGAAAGATTACTATCGCACATGCCACAAAATCCATATTCTATTTTCACTGGCTTTTTGCTGAGTACGCGCGCAATAACTTTAGGATCAAGAGTGCGTGGAGGCAACTCTCGAGTTGATTTATCTTCCCTTTCTAGAACTTCCAATTGTTGTGCGCTCTCATTCAATGAATGCATATCAATGTTCCCTTTTTTACCTTATAAAACAAAAGGTTATGTTATCTCGGCACTAATAATCACATAACGTATTTCTAAATCTTAATATGGAAGTACTTATTTGAGAAGTGTCCAGTTTGTATTACATAAACAGATGAGACAAACTTCTAATGTTTCACAATCATCCTATTAGGAGGTTATCATAAGAGATTTTCTAATTATTTGATAAATTTAGAATCTTGATTTGAATATTTCCCTTGCTATATGGATATATATTTTAATGCGATATCAAGGATATGAAAGATTTTTTTACTCTACATACCAATACGACATTGCGACATTTGGAAAATTTTGGCTTGAAACGCGCCGGTTCGTTGGACTCTTGTAAACCAAAAGTGTCGCGCCGGGGGTTGCGACAGCAATACGACACCTCCGAAGCCTCCACGGCTTGATCCATTTTTGCTCCATCTGGTGCAATATGGTGGGCACCCAAGCGAGAGCCCAAGGCAGTTTTTCTGTTGCATCTTAGAAGACAACCCAAGCATCAATAAATCTTACTGTTAAGAGCTAACTCTGTGCCAACTCTTTAATAGAAGATTGAATTTATTAATATAAATTCCTATGTCCTACAAGTCTGGAACTTGGTGAGAAAGCATGACTTCCCAATCAGCTTTAGCTTCTGCTATTGCGTCTGGAGAAATTTCTTGAAGTGAATCCGGATATTTTAATCCTTTGAGATCAAATTTCCTGGTTGCAATTTCATGGAACCTCTTTTTATCGAGCTTTTGACTCTCAAAAAGCTCTGTAAGATGTATAATACCAAATTTTTTAAATAGGCTTACAGTAGAGCCCAAGTTCTAGAGTACAAGGAGCGTATGTTACCTGGCGTATTGACAATTTTATTCCAAGCAGCCGAGCAAGCTTTAACAACATCAGCATAGCTTTTAAAAACCCTATTAGCCAAGTCATTGTGCTTCATCTGTCGCCCGACTTGTTCTTGCGGGTTCAGTTCAAGACTGTAGGGAGGAAGGGATAACAGAGATATATTCCTGGGTATTTTTAAGGCTTTTGAAGCATGCCAGCCGGCTTTGTCAAGGACAACGACAGCGTGCTTACCCACAGCCACATTCTGGGCAATTTCCTCAAGATGTACCTGCATGGCCTGGGTGTTGGCACAAGGCATAATAACGGCTGCTCCCTTATCTTCAGCCGGGCAGACAGCGCCGAAGATGTAGCCATAAATGAACTGCTGTTGACGAACCACCCTAGGGCGGCTTCCTTTGCGTGCCCATATACGAGTAAGGGAGCCTTGTTGGCCAATCCTGTGTTCATCCTGAAACCAAAGTTCCACATCTTTCAGTTCAACACCTTGGGGTAAGGCATGCTTTATTCTTTCAGGAAATTTTTTTTTGAACTCTTCCTGACCCTCTAGATCTGCCTTGGAATGCTGGGAGCGCGAGGTAATCCACACAACCCTTAAGCGTTTTAGCAGGCTATAAACGCTGGGAAGAGCATAATGAACATCCCACTTCTGTTTGAGCAGATGCTGGATATCCCTGGCTGTTATGCGGCCTCCCTGGCGTTCCTCTTTCAGCTTCTCAATACTGAGCTTGATCTCTTCCTCATCAATCAAGAATACGCGCGATTTACGCCCACGTCCTTTGATAAAGCCAATCAAGTGCTCCAGTCCCCCTTCCTCCCTTAGCCAATTCAACCACGTATGCACAGTCATCCGGCTCTGCTGCACAATTTCAGCTGCTTCTTTTACTGTCTTGCCTTTTTGCAGGTGGAGCATCGCCAAGCATCTCATCCTGCCACGCGGACAAGGCGTCGTTTGATAATAACGGCCAAAGTCAATGTCCATAAAGCCGGAAGGAAAGGTAATAGACATGGGTACGTTCTCCCTTGCTCATTTCACCTTTATTTCTCACATAAAATCTTAAAAGTAAACTTACTTCTTATAAATGGTATTACATAAGAAATAATGATTGGGTAATCATTTATGAAAATTTGAGCCAGGAACGAGGGATACACACGCAAAAGGAAGAAAGAGTAAGAGTGTTTTTTGAAGCCATTTGGTATATATGCCGCACTGGTTGTTAGTGGCGTCTCTTGCCATCATCGTTAGGAAAAGAATAGCGGTTTGTTTAAACTTAGCATAAATGTCTTACACCCCTCCAAAGTATACCCGGCTTATACCCGAAGAATTTTAGCCCTTTCTTAAACCTCTCGAAACCCTTAGTTTCTCTGGTGCTGAAGAGAGGAATCGAACCTCCGGCCTACTGATTACGAATCAGTTGCTCTACCAACTGAGCTACTTCAGCGATCTTTTGAAACTAGCCATATTTCATTTCAGCGTCAACGGGCTTTTTCCAGCCTTTTGGGATTATTTTAAATTTAACAGGCGAGTGAGCAGACGTAGTTGTTTGCCTTTAACCATACCTCCTTGCGGCAGCAAACCATCTCCCCATAGGTCGAATAAATTGTCGGACTGATGATAAAGTTGCTTCATACGGGCTTTTCCTTTTCTTGCAGATTTAGCGCAACTGATCCAAGACCAAAAACGGGCCAGCCATCCCGCCACCCCTGCCCTGCCCAAGGAAGGAGAACGGTTGAGATTCAATATCCTTGATTCAATTTCTTTAATCTCTGACGCAATCAACAAGACCTCTATTTTAGCTTCCTGGTAATTTTCCTGATCTTCCACCAAAGCTTGCCGATTTCCAAAGATGCGCCCCAGCTCTCTTAATTGACCTGAGGATACAGCGTTTGCAATCTCCTCCTGAATACGGGCACGCGTTTCAAGATTATGGTAATGGGTGATCATTGGTGCGCATATCTCTGCCATCCATTGGCACAAATTTGGCAACGCATTGACTTTACAATGATTCTGGATGGCTGCCAGTATCCGTAAGGC
>JAJONN010000063.1 GCA_021323455.1 Alphaproteobacteria bacterium
ACATGGGAAAATGTTATGATAATGGCGTCCATAAAGTCATTTCTTGTGAATCTACAGAGGAGATGGAGGATACCAGAGCAGAGTATACGCCTTATTTTCACAGGGGACCTTATGGGAATCCATTTGAAGAAATACAAGAAGGCGCTTTTGAATGCGCAGACGATGGTAAAGGGTATTATTGTTTGCATGAATGTTGCAGTCACTTTGCAAAAGGATTTTATCACACGCTCGCAAAGAGGGAAAAAGAAAATAGAGGAAAAACTTTGATGAAGAAGTTACGTGCGGGGTGCAGCAGACCCTTTCAAGCTGGGGAGTATTGAGCAACCGCGGGGTTTCTAGCACTTAAAGCAAGGGCCGGGAGCAACGGTATACCATCGTCTTGAGGCTTAATTATCCATCTCATCATACCGGAAAATGCAATAATCGCTTATGAACGATAACCCATTGAAGAGAGAGAGGAGGCGGTTTCAATTGACTGTTAAATGACCCTGGTCATGAGGTCTGTTATGGCGGCTTTTAAGGCTTCCCGAAATTAGTAGTTTTGATAGAGGTTAAAGTCGTATAATACATATATCAAAGATACTGGAGAGTGTATGAAAATGAAGAAAGAAGTCTTTGTTACGTGCTTTTTAGGGTTAACCTTTCTCATATGGCCTATGATGGTTGTTCCCAAACTCATAGCAGAAAATCCAGATGAATTTCCAGCAACCAATAAGCTTCATAAAATAGAAGCCGACCTGTGGTCTACTGACCATGCTGTCGCTATGAAAACTTCAAAACCTTTTACTGCTTTAGAGCTTAGGGAGTTATATAAACAGGTTAGTTCCGAAGCTGCCAAGGTAGGACGGATTATGTGTCCATTTGGGATGGTATCTGTAAAAATAAATGAATGGATTTCAAAAATATGGAATCAGCGTTCCAAGGAAAAAAGTAAAATTCTAGATTCGTAATTTTTCAATGGAAGGGCGAAGTCCTTGTCAACTTAACCATTGGTGGAAAGACAAATTTTGGCTAATTTTATGAAGCCGCTCTGTTACTTTCTTTCCCCCTCTTGGTTCTGGATGCATTAAGAACCTCACGAATCACTTTACTGATTATTGGTACAGGGACCGCATTACCCGCTTGTTTTCTCGTCCGGTTGTCATTACATACAATCTTAAAAACATCAGGAAACCCTTGTAATCTTAAGAGTTCCCTTGGGGTCAGCCTTCTTTCGCCGTTAACAAGGAGGTAATTATAAGATGCCGCAGCCCTTAAAGCGCAAGAAAAGGGATAGCTGCTTATATGGCCGCCTTTATTTTCATGCCAGATTGCCAATGGATAGTTACTTTTATGGGTTTCTTTACGTTTATTGACGATCCTGTCGCTGGCGTAATGCCCCTCATCGACATCTTTTTCAAGAATATCAAGCAGCGGTTTGTAACTTGTTTCTTTTGGGGGAAAAGAAAAATCAGCATATTCCCTGAAGCAAACAATAATCAGTCTTTCCCGTTTCTGAGGCAAGCCATAGTCCAGGGCGTTTAGTATTTTCCAGTATGTTGAGTAACCCATGGATTTAAGGGTTTCTAGAATTATTTTAAGTGTTCTGCCTTGATCGTGGGTAGCCAGTTGCTTTACATTCTCCAGAACAGCAAACTTCGGTTTTTTAGCCTGGATGATCCGTGCAATATCAAAAAACAGCGTCCCTCTTATATCACTAAATCCCCGCCTGTTGCCAATGATGCTAAAAGGCTGACAAGGGAACCCGGCGCAAAGCATGTCGTGATCAGGGATATCAGACCCGCTTATATGCGTAATATCACCTTTGGGATCCAAACCAAAATTAGCGTGGTATGCCCTTCTTACATCTTGATCAATATCGCATGCGAACACGCATTCGCCGCCATTCTGAACGGCTCCCAAATGAAATCCCCCTATCCCACAAAATAAATCAATAAATTTAAAACTACTCATAAGACTTTGTTTTCAATTTGTTTTGGAAGGCAACATATCTTTCATTAGAACATCGGCTGTTTGCATTTTCTCAACCCTTTGAGATACCTGACATTACCCACCGCCTATTTAATTTTTCCATTATTCCCATTTTGGCCTTTGTCTTCTGGCAAATAGTTCGAGGAAAGGATCCTGGCTGCATCGTTGGTAGCGCTACATCTAACCAAACATAGAAACCGCAAGCTCCTTTTATGAGAATGGGGCAGGTCTGACTTTCTCCTGCTTCAGATATGGAGCCATATGCCTGGCTAAAACTTCAACCACAGGTACAACAATCGCATTGCCAAACTGCTTGTAGGCTTGCACATCCGAAACCGGGATTTTGAATGCAGCTCCGTGGGGTTTGTCGAAGCCCATAAGGCGGGCGCACTCGCGCGGGGTCAGGCGACGGGGGTTCCTGTTGTGCTGCCGGACAAGGATTTCCTTACCATCCTTGTAGTAGCGGGCGGTCAAAGTACGTGCAACATCTTCCGGTCCGCACAGACCAAAACCGAAACCATTGCCAGTGACGCGGTGTTTTTCTGCATGCCGCTGTAGGCACGCCCAAAGGCCGTCTGTCAGTGTGTAACGGTCCGCAACAGCAGCCTTTTTTCCCATGGTGAAATGGCCCTCCGGTGGTTCGCTGCCGTCTTCCGGGTGCAGGATGCTTTTAAGCTTTGGCGCGACCTGCGGGTCGGGCAACACGAGACCATCAAAAGTAAAGCCGTTACACTCACGGAACCCTGCTATAAAAATCCTTTCCCTGTGCTGCGGAACAAAGGGTTTGGCATCAATAACCTTCCAGTGGATATGATACCCAAGCTCGTTTGTCAAAGTTTCCCGCATAACCCGAAACGTATTGCCCTTGTCGTGGCTAAGCAGGTTTTTGACATTTTCCAGCAGGAAGGCGTGGGGACGATGATGGGCAAGGATACGTGCAATATCAAAGAACAATGTCCCTTGGGTTTTACAAGCAAACCCAAGCTTGCGGCCAGCAATTGAAAAAGGCTGGCATGGAAACCCAGCAAGAAGGAGGTCGTGTTTGGGGATATCTTTAGCATTCACATTCTTGATATCTCCAGCCATGATGCAGCCGCCGCTATACTCATAATTTGCGAGATAGGTTTGTTGCGCGTAAACGTTCCATTCACTTGTAAACACGCACTTCCCGCCGACTGCCTCAAATCCTCGCCGCAGACCTCCAATGCCAGCAAAAAGGTCAATAAAACGAAACGTTTTTGACAAGGCTGGGGGTTGAGTTGTTCTTGCCCTTGGTAATCGGCGCATCGCGTCAATCATGGGCTGTTTTTCTGAACCCTCTTTACATTCATAGCGCGGAAATTTTGACCTAAATATCTTGCTCATAAAGGCTATCCTTAACTTTTAACGCCTAATTTGGCTTGTTTATACTTTTGTTTCATCGTTGTCTTCTTCAGTTTTCCTTCGCTTTTTTTCAGAGGCTTATCTCTGGAAATCGGCACATATCCAAGGAAAATCTTTTAGTTTTGCCCATCTCAAACCTCACTTTTCTTACGGGCAAGTTCCTGATCCAGTTCATCTATGCTTTCGAGTGCTGGATACAGCTAAACTTTGGGGTTTTTAACGGCAGCTCTCGCTGGTCGATTATGAAACTGCCAGGCAGGGTGTGCCAAAACCGTGTACGGTTATTCTCTACCCTTGTCGTTATAGCGCTGCATTGCTTCTTCTTCCCTCTGTTTCATAATGGCTTTCCTTGATCTTGGCTCAGTGTTTGAGGGTTGTTGCTACAATTAAATCTTGTGCGAGGTGAAAGCCGATCTCCTCGCAGAGCATGATCAGTAATTTGAATTGATAGAGGCTACGAGTTGGCTGGCCATTTTTCCAGATGCCTCCGATATCAATGACCAGGCTGCCCGTATTTTTCAGCACACGGTAAAACTGTTGTGCGAAGGACTTGAACCAATCGCAATATACGTCCGCATGAACGTTTCCATATTTTTTTTTACGAATCAGGCCAAACGGAGGGCTTGTCATAATGAGATCAACAGTGCTGCCCTTCCGCGCCTTCAAAACCTCGGCAGAATCCCCTTGGATCATTTCTCCCAGGCTGGTTTTGTAAAAAGAGCTGAATCCTTTTATTCTGGTCATTATTCTTGTCTCCTGCGTTATATCTATTTTGTGTCTTCTTCAGGTTACTCACTTGGCCTCTGGTTAACATTCTGGCTCACCACGTTTTCCCTGTTGTCATGTTCCATTCGTTCCTGGCCCACAATCGGCTGCTTAAGGCCAAGTAATAATGGCTCAGTTTCTGGCAATATGTGTTCCTCCGGCTTGTATGTCTCCGGCACAGATGTCTCTGAAACGAGTATCTCCGGCACGAGTGTGTCTGGTGGCGTGTAACCAACAATTGGAATAAAAGCTGGACAAATAAGGCTAGAGGATGGAGTTTCAAACTTGATCTTGGTTACGGGTAAATTCCCAGGGAGTTTGATATAGGCTTCAAGGTTTTCCAGGGTCATTAATTCAGTTGGGGTGACGACGGGTTTCATCTTGTATTGATCATTCAGGGAGACGCCATCCCGGATTGGGTTGGCACCGTAAGAAATTCCTTCAACAGCTTCTCTGACCTCTTGCTCTCCCAGCATTTGTGACATAACTTTTGCGGTATCAGGATGCCCGTTTCTAAAAATAACGCGCGTATTGAGAAGGCTGACCAGTGACTCAGCCTCTGCCCGACCATATTGGGCCTGAAGCTGAGGAATGTCTTGTAACCCAACAGCTATGCACCCGCCGTATTTACGGATTTCTGCAAGAGCTTTGGGGAGGGCTTCCTGTTTATGAAGGGAAGCCAGCTCATCAATGATAAACCATAACCGCCTGTCCCGGTTGGGCGTACACCCCATCAAGGAATTTACAGCGCTTCCCGTCAAGGCTGTCAAGAAAGGGCGCAAGGTTTCCCGCTGGTCAGGCGTTCCTGTCAGGAAAACCCATTGGTCTTGCTCCTTGTCCTCCTCTTGTACCCATTTACGGATTGAGAATATAGGCCGACCTTTAGGTAAAAACACAAGAGGCTTGAGATAGGAGCTTAAGTGGGCACGGATGGACATAGCCGTTCGGTCCCCTGCAGGGTCAACAAGGCTTGCGGCAGGCGTTTCCCCCAAGTATCGGAACAGCTCCTTTAAAGGAACTGTCAAGAGCATATGGAGCATATATTCTGTATCGTAATTTTTTTGCTTTAGATGAAGTTTCAAGGTTTCAGCAAAAATTGTCCGGGCTGCATCTGACCAGAACTCCGATAATAACGGGCAACAAATTCTCCTGTCATATCGACAATGATGGCCCGTTGTTTCTGGGTCCTGATTTGTGGCAACAATTCAAAAAAACAAGTGCTTTTTCCGGTACCTGTTGTGCCGCAAACCAGAAGGTGTTGCGTCTCTGAATCCTTACGTAAGGGGATCCCTCCAATATGAAACGTTGAAGCATCCCCTTTCAGCATTTTTTTGAGAACTTTTGGCTTGACGACTTTTAACCCGGATAAAATTTCTTTAGTTTTCTTGACCTTTCCTCTCCACATCCAGAATCCAAAAATCAGGAAAAACACCACCCCCATAAACCAAAAAGATTGGATGGCATTATCCCAGGCTTGCGCTTCAAAAGCCTTGACCCATAACTGGACTGCTTTATTGTTTTTGATTGTGAGGCATTGCAAAGTTTTCTCTTGACCATTTTCATAACGGAATACCTGGCTTTCCCGGTCCTTATCGCCAGAGATCGATAGTTTGATATCTGCCCAATAGGCAGAGCCAATGACATACCGTTGATAAGGGGTATAGTCCGCCCACGTTTTTGTTCCCCAGAACGTTGCGCCGGAAAGTACCGTGATCAAAAAAGTCACCGTAAACACCTGGCGGAACATGCGGATATTGTGGAGGCTGACTTGCCCGCCTTGTGTAATATCTTTAAAGCCCATGGATTTTTGCTCTCTGGTCAACCATCAGGTATCCTGCCGCTTGTTGAGGGGCCTTTGGGGGTGGACGAATATTCCCTCCTGCCGCTTCCTCACCTTCCTCATCCCTTCCTTTTGCGGGAAGGTGGCCAAAGGAGAGCCTGGAGTACGTCTCAAAGGGAAGAGGAGACACTGCGTTTTTGTAAAACCCAGTTGTACAGCCTCGCAATAGGCTGCCGATAGTTCTATTCCAATTGAGTGACGCCCCAGGTTTTGAGAAACCCGCAACGTTGTCCCTGACCCCATGAAAGGATAAAGCACGGTGTGACAGCTCGCCAGCTCGCCAGCTTTGGTAAACAGCTTGATAAACCATTCAGGAAGGCTTGCTGGAAACACAGCGCTATGACCCTTATTATGAGATTCCGTCGCCAGATGCAGAACATTGGATGGGTAGACCATGTCTCGCCCTATCCAGTTTGCCATCTTCTTTCCAAAGGTACTGTTTGTCCTGGACCTTTGGCGCACATGGTCTGTTTTCCTTAAAGAGTTGAGACGGGTATGCCGCCAATCTCCCATTGGGACCATAACGTTTTCCTGGTACATGGCAAATTCCTTTGCCTTGGTAAAGTGTAGGCACCGTTCCCAGGCATCCCGGAACCGGTTTGGCCATTTACCTGGGTAAGAGTTGCGTTTATGCCAAATGTATTCTTCCGTCCATAGCCAACCCCGCTTTCTCATTTCTATGACCAGGTCCATTACGTATGTATGACGCTCGCCGTTAACCACGCGCTCTTTGATGTTTAAAACGAATGAACCGCTTGGCTTTAACACGCGGTAGAGTTCATCGGCTATAGGCAAGAACCACCCAACGTATCGATCCGGCGGAACGCCCCCGTAAATACTTTTACGCTGATCCGTATAGGGAGGTGATGTCATCACGAGGTCAATACTTTCACCTGGTAATCTTTTCAAGGCAACGGCGCAATCCGCATTGATAACCTGTGTTATTACCGGTGTGGAACCAACGCCCACAAAATAGGAAGGAGAGGAAGGAGTCTCCCCCGGATCCTGTTTTTTAAATCGAGCCATGGCACTCATCCTCCAGCGTGCTAGTAAAAATTGATTTTGGGATACCCGGCTTCCAAGGAGAGCCAACAACATCGTTTGATGGAATAGGCGAATATTGGGAAGCTAAGGGCTTTGTCCGTTTACATGATGCCCTTAAAGCCCAGAATTTTTTAACTTCTGGATGGTTGATGGATGATCCTTTTGTTTTTATTGGAAAGTGTAGTAAGGTACCCGTTAGGTAGATAGGCAACGGAGAACACAGGCAATGGAACAAATCACCAACGGGAAAGAACCCGCTTCCCCTGAAGCCAAAAAGATAGCCAGGCTTGTTTGGAGACACGCCCTGACCTTGTATGTTCTTTCCCTGATCTTGCGGGCTGTTTTTTCGGGCGAGTTTGAAGGGAGGGGTTCTTTTGACCTTCTTCTCGGTGCTATGTTTGTCGATTGGGTCAAACAGTTTATAAAACTCCGCCCCTTTTCCGCTCATTATGGTTCTCATCCTATCCATCCCCATGATGATATTACCGTTCCTCCTCATATTAGGCATTGGTGGAACTTTGGTGTTGTTGGATCGCCCAGTTCTGAAAGGGATCGTTATGAAAGCTGCATTAAGCGTGACTAGCTTCATTTTTGTTGCGGCTCTCCTTCCTGCATTTTCTTGTAAGCTTCGGAATCAAAAAGGGATTCTATTTTTCCACCTGGCTTGGGCTTAAATGGTTTTGGCGGTGGTGATTTTAGGAATCCGGCGTGTTCTTCCAACATCGCGGCCTCTTCTTGTGCCTCTTGCTGTTGAAGCTTTTTATGCTCCCTTATTTTGTATATGTCTGGCCCAAAAATTGTTTCGGATAATTCTGATCCCAGCTTGCCAAGCGCTCTGACAAAGACGGATTGTCCTTCTTGATCTTCAACGTTTTGTTTGATTTCTGATCCTTGCCCAGAAACGTCCAAATAACCTTCTGCAATACGCCGTCCATAGACCTTCATTGAGCTGCTGGTTTCGTCTCTTAAATCGTCTCCTCTTTCTGACAACTTTTCTGAGAAGTTTTGAGGAAACGCCGCCATGCCTTTTTGCTTTACAGCGTTCAGCGCGTCTTTGCTTGCCGTATATTTTTTGTGGCCTTCTTCAGTTTCGTAGCCTTCCTTTATTTTTGAGGGGTTTGTCGGTAACGGCCTCTGGGGAAGCAAACCGTGTTCTGCCATAAATTTGTTTTGCCACTCCATAGCCTCTTTAGGGCGCCTGGACATGATATCAGCGGCCCCCCGGCGTCCAATATGGCCTGTGGCGTTATCGGCAGGTTGTTCCACCAGCCACTCAAAAAACGGTTGGTTATAGTTGGCATTAAACGATGCAGCGTTGGTTCGCATATTCATGGCCTGTTCGTTATAGGATTCAGCTTCAGCATAGCTTTTTGAAGCTTCATATCGTTCGTGCATGGCCTTTTCATAAGACCCTGAGATACTCTCAGCCAACCGTTTGGATTTCTCATCTGTCAGGTTATGAGAAAGGTTCGCTGACGCTTGGACAGCATCGCGGTAAGCGTCCTGAAAATTTTTATCGTTTGCATATCGTTTGGCCTTTTGCAAAATGTCCTGATCAGATGCGTTTATGGATCCTCCTCCAGATAAATGCCCTCCTCCCCCTCTTGTTCCGCTCCCAACACCGCCAGAAAGGTTGGACGATTTATCGAGGCCCATTCTCTTCTCGTTGTCAAAACCCTTAATCAGCTGGGCCGCCTTATGAACCGCTTTCGCATGCTCTGCATTTTGCCCCATGCTCGCCCCGTCACCGATAGATTCGGATTGGGAAAGGGCTTCGCTGAGATCGACCAGATCGCGGCAAGATTCGGTGACATGTTTGGCAGAGCTTTTAGAGAGTGTAAGGCCCTTCTGACGGCTTTTGGTTGCCATTTCTGAGAGCTGGTTACTGTCTGTTTGTGTTTGGTTCACACTGACAGGCAGGTTTGAGGTGCCAATATTAACGACTTGTTCTCCATCCGCCATTGTGGTCATGTCCATCCTTCCATCAATAAGCTGGAAAGCTCCTGCCCGATAACTTGCAGCACGGCTTTGGGACAGCATGTTGGTGTTGGCAATTTGTTCATTGCCTGTCGAAACATTCCCAAAACTGTAATTGCCGGAGACGGCATCTGCTGCGGCTTGTGATGCGGCCCCTTGCGGGACATTGCCCAAGTGGGATGCCATATGGACAAACGAGCCTACGCCTTTGACGAGAGCAATAGCCAGGAATGGAACGCTCATCGCTAAAAATCCGGCCATGGCAGATATATCGGCATTGAGGTTCATAAGCCCTGCGGAAGAAGCGATTGTCACCCCGTCGGAATTGGAAATTGACAGCATGCCTATCGACCTTGCTTGGGCAGTTTTGCTCATCATAAAGTTGAGGATCGCATAAAGAGGCGCCCACATCTGAAGCCAGAGCAAGGTCTGTAGCCATGACAGGAGGATCTTGATACCGAAGGGTAAAATGGCCAAAGGCACCAGAAAAATAAAAGAAGCGTACACAATAGCTTCCAGGACAGCCTTCATAGTCAAAAGACTTTCTGATGCCATAGCCCCCAGGGTCTCATAAGTTGCCCGTTGCTGGAGGTAAGCCCTTCTGGCAGCAAAGTTCGGCGCATTCCCCAAAGACACAGACTTTTGCTCAATACCATCCACCACGGCATGAATCATCATTTGCTGTTTGAGGATTTGGTCCGCGTTTTTGGAGATACCGGATAAAAACTCATAAGAGAGGGGTAGATATTTTAAGAACTCTTGCCTGGCTCTCAAAGGATTCACATGGCCAAACAGTTTTGTTCCCAAACCTTTTGTTGTCCGGTTGAGTTCAGGGGCCCAAAGTTGATTAAACCGTTGAACGCCTTCCTGGCAACTGATAATTTCAGAGACGTTGGCGCGGGCTTCTTTACGTTCTTCGTTGTCACGGGGGGATTTCCATACAAACGACCGGATTTTTGAAGGTCTCTCGGATACCAACCCCCAGATATCAGAACTATGGCGTAAATCTTCAAATGTGTATTTATAGCCCAACATCGCTTCATAAGCCACGCATTGGCAGACAAACTCACGCAAACTTGAGGCCACCTCCTCGTTGGTAATACGAAATGTCCTGGCTTGCTGGATCATATTAGAGGCCATGAGAAACCCCGATTTATGATATTTGAGGTCATCCACATTGCTAAAAACCATATCCACCTGCTTGGTAATTTCAAAACCAATCTGGCTGACAAAGTGGCTCACATAAGCAAGGCCATAGGGAACACGATCTACATTTTCCTGGAAGTTCGTCACGGGATCATAAATATTGACTGTGGCGGACGGGATAAATAGCAAGGGGGGAACAAAGATGAAGGGAAGCGTTGCGCGTCCCCAGACTTTTAAAAAATCTCCCCAGATGGAATAGATGGCTGCCCAAAACACCCCAAAAATCATGCCAATGCGCAACAAAGGGGCATAAAGCGTCCCCGTTTCCGAGTGTATACACATGATAACAGCATCCAGGACGCCTTTTAAAATTTCGCCATTTCCAAAGGTGATGATTTGAAATTGCATCAATAATCTCCGACAAGCAGGAACCGGAGGACAGGGCTGATGCATGCATCAGCGAAACCAGGAAAACACCCATTTGTGTGTCCCTTCCATTTCCTTGCTAATGATTTCTGGTTCTTGCTTTTTAAGGTATCTTTCATTTTCTACTCGTTTTTGGCTATTTTCCTGGTTCCTGATTCCTAATGCGCAGCCATGCTCCCCATCATGACGTGCAACTGCTTTTCCACCAGCTGGGTGGACTGGATAAAGGACAACACATTGTCCATATGCTGAAAGGCATTGTTGCGGCGTAGGGTGATCCGTTCTCTCGCTACCCTGAGCTGCTTCAAAAACCGTTCCATATGGCTTTCGTCCACCTGGACGGCCCGCAGCTGGGCAACGCTGTCATGGACAATGTCGATGACTTCCAGGACGTACTTGTAAAGGACATCCAGGGCAATAAGCTCGCCATATTGATGGATGTCCAAGGGTGCTTGCCCTTTGCGGAAGGCTGTTAGGACATTCAGCATCTTAAACACAGGCAAACGGGTAGAGTTCAAAAAGTCTTTTTCTTCTGCTGTCGGGTCTCCATCTTCGTAAATCTTCTGCACGAGAGATTCCAGAATGGCATCGACACGTTTTTGCAAGGCATGCTGGCCAGAAATGCCAACTGTTGAGTTGCGGGGTTGAAGGCACGCCTCATCATTACAGGCATAAAGCGGGGCATTCCCCCCCATCAGGAGGGCCGTAATCACATCGTCACGGTCAGCATAGCCAGGAAGGTTGATGACTTCATAAGCTTTATCGGCAACGTCCCCCCCTCTATAGCGGCTTCTCTGCGCTCCTCCAGAGCGCACAATAATTGATCCCACCAGGGTCATGAACAACTGCGCCAGTTCCCTGTCGGCTCTTAAAAAGGCGTTCGCCTGGATAGCTTTCCAGGCCAGGTTAAATTC
>JAJONN010000064.1 GCA_021323455.1 Alphaproteobacteria bacterium
TGCGGAACTCCTGACAGAACAGCCAGGGGCCCTCTGGCGGCGGGAGTTGATTCGGTACCAGGAGCCCTCTTATGATGAGGAAGGCCGCCCCATCCTGACACGGATTGTCATTGCCATTGACCCAGCCACCACCCACCATGATGAAAGTGACGAAACGGGCATTGTCGTGGCAGGGTTGGGCAGCAACGCTTGCGTTTACGTGCTGGACGACTTAAGCGGGCGCTTCAGCCCGGGGGATTGGGGACAGCGGGTGTGTGATGCCTACAGGCGCTTTGATGCTGACCGCGTGGTCGCTGAAACCAACAAAGGGGGCGACCTGGTGGAGCGCCTGTTGAGGAGCATTGACCCCACCATTCCTTATAAGGCCGTGCGGGCCACGCGCGGCAAATTCACCCGCGCAGAGCCTGTTGCCGCCTTGTATGAACAAGGCCGCGTCTTCCATGCCCGCCCGTTCCCGTTACTGGAAACCCAAATGTGTAGTTACGTCCCCGGCACCTCAAAATCGCCCGACCGCTTGGACGCCCTGGTTTGGGCGGTAACAGATATGTTGTTGGAAAGCGAGACCCAGCCGACCTGGAAGATCTGGACGTTCGATCCGTGCCGGGGTTAGGTTTATACTAAGCGCAGTCATAAAATGAGATTTTCATCTTCTCCGGTTCCGTCTTTGCGAGGAACCGCGCGTGCGAAGCACGTGGCGGGACGCGGCAATCTCAATGGGATAAAAACATAGAGATTGCCACGGACAATTATTGACGTGTAAATAATTTTTCAAGTCTTACTTCTGGCGCTGCAACGCTCACCTGAGGTTCAAGTACTGGTGTGAAACCTAGAGCGTAGATGATATATGGGTGGGCAATTTCGTCAAAACCAGGAACGCCATATTTGAATGTTATACCATTACAGTCTGTCATGCCTCTATAAACCTCTATCATTTTTTTAAGAAGCTGATGATTTCCCCACTTTACCCAACCGCGCAGAGGCCAAGATCCCTCTGCTATATCAGGATGCATACCATGACCAAGTACGTTGGTCTTGTAAGAGATTGTAACCACGTTCTTGGCCCATGCTGGCATTTTGCCATCAACAGGTACCTTCTGATCACGGTCGTCGTAAGAGGCAGAGAGATTATTAAAGGCGGTTTCTGCGACCCACAAAAACATTGGTGTGGAATTTTCAGGGGTGATATGCCATTTCCCATTAACGTTGAAATACCATATCCCATCAAAAGCCTGTGCAGAAATTACTGAAAATAAGTTTTTGCGAAATAAATCAGCGATCCAAGTGATCCCCTGAGGTTGAAAACGTGGATCGTAGGTGAGATAGGGATACACCCTTCCGTCAAAGCCAGTATGATCACAATTGAAGCTTATACCATCACAATATGTATAGCGCCTATAAAGCTCCGCTATTTTTTTAAGAAACACCTGGTTCGCTTGCTCTACATCATCTACGCGCCAAGGCCAATCCTTTTCTGGTATACCCGGGTGCATACCCCTGTCAAGTACGTTGCCTAGAAAAGAGCCTCCAATCGTTAACTTGTGCCATAGTGACGTAGTATCATCAAAGCAAAGCTCAACAAAGGCGGTATGTGCGAGACGATAAAAGACTATTGAAGAATTCTCAGGGGTAATATGTTCCCTATTATCAACAGCCTCTGCAGATTTTATGGAAGGTACATTGATGAGAAACAAACCAGCAATTAATAAGTATTTTAATTTATATAGATAAAGCATAGGCTTCTCCTGTCAAATTCATATTAAATGGGTAAGGGGGGGATACGGTAGTATCATAACGTTATTTCATATACTGTCAAGTTATTTTATGCGTATTTATTGTATATTTTACGTTCTTTAGATGGGGTGAGCGTATTTCCCTCAATGGCATTGCTGGTGTAAGTCAGCTCTACCCGAAACCAGGCGTCAAGGTTTCTTACCAGCGTATCAGGAAAGGGACGGTGCGCATCGAGAACCTTCTTTTTTTTAGGGAGCGGGTCGTAATCCATACCATAAAGTTTAAACCATAACGTTATGGTTTACAATGAAATGTCGGCAAAATGCCCAAAAAGCTTAAATTAACCCTTCTATCAAGACCAGATGGAGAGGCTCCCTTTTCCATCCTCTTGATCATCTGTGCCCTTTAATCTAATAATAAATTATCTCAAATGGTCATTTTTAAAGGTTAACCATGTTAGACCCCAAACTTCCAACCTCCCCTTTCCCTGCTCCCCAACCAACCCGGCGGGAATTTATTCACTTAACGGCAGGTGCTATGGGGGTGGTCGGTCTGGGCGCAGCTGCATGGCCCTTTATCAACAGCATGAACCCTTCTGCCGATGTGATGGCCTTATCATCCATTGAAATCGATATATCCGCCATTCCCAAGGGCCAGACGCACACCGTCATGTGGCGGGGCCGGCCCGTGTTTGTCCGCCACCGCACGGAAGAAGAAATCAAGGAAATGCGCAAAGCCTCCCTGAAACACCTTCCCGACCCTGAAACCGACGAACAACGCACGAAAGACCCAAACTGGCTGGTTGTTGTGGGTGTTTGTACGCACTTAGGATGCATCCCCACCCAACGGAAAGACATGCAACCCTCCAACCAACCAGACATAGGCTGGGTTTGCTCCTGCCACGGATCGAAGTATGATTATTCGGGACGTATTATCAGCGGCCCCGCTCCCAAAAACCTGGAAGTTCCCGTTTATGAATTTACCAACCCCAACACCGTTCTGCGGATCGGTTAGAAAGCCATTGGATACAAAGCCATGAGCATTTTAAAATGGATTGACCGGCGCCTTCCCTTGATCAGCTTCATGAACCATGAGCTGCGGGATTACCCAACCCCGAAAAACCTCTCCTATATGTGGAATTTTGGCTCCTTGGCTGGCATGATCCTGATCATCATGATTGCCTCTGGCGTCTTCCTGGCGATGCATTATATCCCTCATGCTGACCATGCCTTCGACAGTGTAGAGCACATCATGCGCGATGTGAACGGTGGCTGGCTCCTGCGCTATATCCATATGAATGGGGCTACAATGTTCTTTATTGTTGTGTACATCCATATCTTCCGCGGCCTTTACTATGGGTCTTACAAGTCACCTCGGGAACTTCTGTGGATCTTGGGTGTCATCATCCTGCTTTTGATGATGGCGACAGCCTTTATGGGGTACGTTTTGCCCTGGGGACAAATGAGCTTTTGGGGCGCGACCGTAATCACCAACCTTTTTTCAGCGTTTCCTTTTGGGGAAGGCATTGTCCATTGGTTATGGGGGGGTTTTGCCGTTGACAGCCCAACGCTCAACAGGTTCTTTGCCCTCCACTATCTTCTCCCTTTCCTCATCGTTGGGGTCAGCATCCTTCACCTTATCGCCCTGCACCAGTTTGGCTCCAGCAACCCGCTCGGCATTGACCGCAAGGGACCTGAAGACAGCATTCCCTTTCATCCTTACTACACCATCAAGGATACCTTGGGATTCGCCATTTTCCTGGTTGTCTATTGCGGGTTTATTTTCTTTGCGCCGAACTTTTTCGGGGAACCGGACAACTACGTTCCGGCCAATCCCTTAGTCACGCCCCCCCATATTGTCCCAGAATGGTACTTTTTGCCGTTCTATGCGATCTTACGGGCTATTCCCAATAAGCTCATGGGCGTGTTGGCGATGTTTGGGGCCGTCATGGTCTTGTTTATCGTCCCCTGGCTGGATACGCACCCCGTGCGCAGTTCCCGCTTCCGCCCTTGCCATCGATGGCTTTTCTGGCTTTTTGTCGTCGATTGCTTCGTTTTGGGCTGGGTGGGGGCAAACCCCCCAGAAGGAATGTTTATCTTTATTGGACGCGCCGCAACGCTCTATTATTTTGCGCATTTTTTCCTCTTTTTGCCGCTTTTGAGTCGGCTGGAACCCGTTATGGCCCTTCCTCTCAGCATCAGCCGGCCCGTCATTGGGGAGGTCCTGAAATGAGCCTGACCTTACGTCGGTATGCAATAGCCTTTGCCTTAACTCTGGCTCCAGCGTCGGCTGAGGGGGATACCTTGCCAATCCCTCACCAAAAGTGGCCGTTTGAAGGGCCAACGGGGACATTTCCCCAAGACGCCTTACAACGCGGGTACCAGGTCTTCAAGGAGGTCTGCTCCGCTTGCCATGGCGTGGGCCGCATCTCTTATGGGAACCTGACAAAAATTGGCTTACCCAAAGAGGCGGTCAAAGCGCTGGCAGCAGCGCATGAGCAGCCAGACCTCAATGAGGAAGGGCAACCCGTCCAGCGCAAGGGTATTCTATCAGATAAGATCCATGCTCCTTATCCCAATGACAAAGCTGCCCGCGCCGCAAACAACGGGGCTTTACCCCCTGACCTGTCCCTCATGACAAAAGCCCGCGCGGGTGGCCCAAACTATGTCTATGCCCTTCTGACCGGATATTGTGAAGCGCCACCAGGAACCACTATTACAGAGGGCATGCATTATAACCCTTACTTCCCCAGCCGGCAAATTGCCATGGCGCCGCCTCTTTCTGAAGGCCAGGTCACGTTTGCAGATGGCACCAAAGCCACCGTAGACCAGATGGCAAAAGACGTTGTCACGTTTTTGTCCTGGGCCGCCGAACCTGAAATGGAACACCGCAAGCAAATGGGTGTCAAAGTCCTCTTTTATCTCCTGATCCTCACGGTCGTCCTTTATCTGTCAAAACGAAAAATCTGGAAGGATGTAGAGTGAGCAGACAAGGTTATGCATCAAGCGCTATGGAAGCTTTTTCCCTTCTGGCCAAAATTTTCTATGAAATGGCCTTGAAGATTATCTTGAATGGTAGCCCTCTTTTGCGCCATAAAGAGGCAATGAATACATAATATACTTAAATTAAAGGACAGAAAATGACAGAAGCAGGGTCAAAAACAGGGTTAATGGCAGGTAAGCGCGGCGTGATTATGGGCGTTGCCAATGATCATTCCCTGGCATGGGGCATTACAAAGAGCCTGGCAGCCCAAGGGGCAGAAATTGCCTTTACGTTTCAATCAGAAGTTCTGGAAAAGCGGGTCCGTCCTTTAGCCCAATCGCTGGGCTTTGATTGCGTGATCCCATGCGATGTGGGCAAAGAGGGCGACATTGCCCGCACGTTTTCAGCCCTTAAAGAGAAATGGGGAACCCTTGATTTCGTCGTCCATGCCATTGCCTATGCAGACAAAGAAGAACTGAAAGGCAAGTATGCCGATACATCCCGCCGGAACTTCCTGAATTCCCTTGATATTTCTTGCTATTCGTTTACAGAAACCTGTCGGGAAGCCTCAAAATTGATGCCAGAAGGGGGCGCTCTCATCACATTGACCTATCACGGTGCCCAACGCGTCATGCCCCATTATAACGTCATGGGCGTTGCAAAAGCCGCCCTTGAAGCCAGCGTCCGCTACCTGGCTGTTGATTTAGGGGGCCAAAATATCCGCGTGAACGCGATCTCCGCTGGCCCCGTCAAAACATTGGCAGCCTCCGGCATTGGGGACTTTCGCTATATCCTGCAATGGAACCAGTATAACGCTCCCTTAAAACGCAATACCACCCTGGAAGATGTTGGTGGCGCAGGTGTTTACTTGTTAAGCAACCTTTCCAGCGGTGTTACAGGCGAAATTCACTATGTTGACAGTGGATATCACGTGGTAGGCATGAAAGCTGTGGACGCCCCGGATATCGCAACGGTTTAGGTTCTCCATTCCCCTATTCCCAATGGGCTATTTACTAATTGGTAATACTTTTAAAGATAGTGTATGATCAGTAGCCTGTAGGGTCATTCATTAATTTTGCCCTGTGTGGGTCGGGTGATTCACCGTAGTAGGCTGCCAAGAGCTTGGTGAAGCTTGCAAGCCTTTAGTATTGAATTTTAAGCACAGGGAGAAGTCGATGCGACGTTTTATTGTCGGTATTTTAGCCATCATTGGGGCAATCACCCTCCTTGTTTTCTTGGGTCTCTTTTGGTCCTTGCATCGCATGGCAACTCCTTCCCTGCCTTTATTCACGACCGAGAACCCCGTTGTTCTAAACCTGACCTTGGGTGATCAATCCTTGCCTGAACAGCCCCATAGCGGGGGCTTTCTGTCGCTCGTGGAAGGCAACCCCTTGTCCGTTCACACGATCATCGAAGGCATTCATCATGCCGCCAAAGACGCCCATGTCAAAGGGATCTTGCTCACCATTGAGAATAATGCCTCGAACATCAAGATATCAACCATCCAAGAGATCCGGAACGCCTTAAAAGACTTCAAGGCTACAGGCAAATTTATTTATACCTACACAGATACGTTTGGCGAACTTTCCAATGGGACGGGGGCTTATTATCTTGCTGCCGCCACATCAGAAATTCCCTTGGGCGACTTTAATTTTAACGGCATGATCGTAGAAGTCCCTTTTGCGAAAAAAGCTCTCGAAAACTTTAAAATCCGGCCTCAGATGGGACGCCGGGAAGACTATAAAGGAATGATTGAATCTATCACAGAATCTGACTTTACCCTACCTTACAGGCAGAATATGCAACGGCTCCTGGATGGGCTGACCAACCAAATTGTCACGGATATTGCCGTTGACCGAAGCGTGGCCGTTGAGGAGGTCCAGAAAATACTGGATACCTCACCCCATACCCTCAAAGAGGCCCTTACCGCCAAAATGGTTGATGAGATGGGTTATAAAGATCAAATCAAAGACGCGATTGAAAAGCGTGTCGGCAAAAAACCCGCTTATTATACTTTCGAGTCTTATGCCCAGACGCTGAAGCCATCTTCCAAAGGAAAGAAAATCGCTATTATCTATGCGACAGGTACAATCTCTAAAGGAAAGTCAACACGCAACCGGTTCCTGGATGACGCTATGATGGATGCTCCTGAAATTGCCAAGAATATTCGGGAAGCTGGGAAAGATGAAACCATCCAGGCGATCATCTTGCGTATTGATTCAGGAGGCGGCAACCCGATAGCTTCTGAGATCATCGGTCGGGAAGTGGAACGGATAAAGCCCAAAAAACCTGTCATCGTTTCCATGGCCAATTATGCAGCCTCAGGCGCATACTGGATCGCCTGTAACGCTCACAAGATTGTCGCGCAACCCACGACAATCACAGGATCTATTGGTGTTTATGCCGGAAAAATCGTAACTCAAGACTTTTGGGACCATTATGGCATTCATTGGGGAGAAATTCACAGTGGGGACAATGCCTCAATCTGGTCCACAGGACAGGAATTTTCTGAAACAGGACGCCAAAAATTTAATCTGTACCTCGATAAAATCTATGATATTTTTCAGGAAAAAGTCGCGAAAGGACGTAACCTGACACCCGAAAAGGTTCACCAAATCGCCAAGGGGCAAGTATGGACAGGCGTTGAGGCAAAAGAAAACGGCCTTATTGATGCGTTGGGGGGATTAATGACCGCCATTGAAATCGCCAAACAAGAAGCTGGAATTGCCACTGATGCGCCTGTGACGCTGCTTCACTTGCCAGCTGAAAAATCCTTTATGGACCTGATCTTTGACCGTGCCCGAAACAATGAAGCTGAAATTTTTGCCTGTTACCCATCCTTGCGCCTGATTTTGCAGCGCCTGGGCGGGGTATTTACCTCGCCTCAAGTTGAACTGAAGGTTGATGAAGTAAAGCTATAGAGTGTATGTGAAGATTTTCTGCCTGTTAAGGTGAAAAAACGATACAATTTTTTGCATCAAAGCGCCGGAAGGATGATAAATGCTACAAATAAATGAGATGAAATTTTAATGGACGCCTCTGATGTGGCTATCTCGAAAGCTGGAACAGGAACAACGTTAGACGAAAAATCATTTCCGCAACAATGCCCC
This sequence comes from Alphaproteobacteria bacterium, assembly GCA_021323455.1. Classification (GTDB taxonomy): domain Bacteria; phylum Pseudomonadota; class Alphaproteobacteria; order Paracaedibacterales; family VGCI01; genus VGCI01. The sequence continues at coordinate 7,824 of JAJONN010000064.1, forward strand.
TACACTTTCGGGATGATGCGTTTTATCTTGGTAGTGATGCCAAACTGCCCTAAGAGAAAACCTCAACCTGGTTCAAGACAGCCTTTACCTTAAACGTCCCATAGTCCAACGTCATATCCCGAATGATGCCCCGATCCAACACATGTTGGTTAATTTCATAATCGGCCTCCGGCCCATTACTATCCACGGCATAAACAGCCATCCGCATCGGCCATACCTTTTTGGCCTGCAATAAATCCTTGTTGGTGAGAGCGAGTTTTGGGTCCTGGCTTGCCCCAAGGACGGTATCAACCTGGACAGGCTCATGGGTTTCGCTGCTGCCATCAAAAACAATATTTGAGACAACCTTTTGCCCTTTCATAGCAGCCTGAAGCATGTAGATCAAATGTTGCGTTGGGAAAATAGTCCCAACAGGCAGTTGAACCGTTGACACATCGGGTTGCTGGTAGGTCACAATCCCTGCTCCCCCCTTGCTGGCAAGGATCGCATCCCCGCTAATTGTTTCTTCCTGGTCTGCCCGCAGGGTACGTGCGTTAAAACTATATTTTAAGCCATCCATTGATTCATAAGTCGCCAAGGTTGTGAGCACTTGCTCGGCTGAACCATCCTTGTAATAAATATGCAAGGTGGATTTTTGCTCAATAGCCCATCCATCCCCTACCTTCGCCAGCTGGATTGTCATCTGGCCATTTGCCTCAACAATATCTTCCTCTTCATAATTTCTGTCCAATGCAATGCTATAGGTTGCCCGATGGGGCAAAAGCTCAACATCATTTGCTTGGGGTGAAGGAACCATACCCATTGGGGCCACGGGCTTATTGGCCTGGCTTGCGCATGGGTTTACCTCAGCAAGCTTGGTAACCTCTGGCTTGACAGGGTCAAGCTTCCCAGAAGCAGGATTTGCTTGGGATTGAGGAGCAATAATGGCCTGAGTTGATTGAATCTGCGTTGACTGAGCAGCATTTCCAACACCTTCAAAAAAAAAGACAAAAAAAAGTTGCAAACTCCATTGAAGCATCGACAATCAGACCCTTAATTACTGATTAAAACATCCTTGTCCTTTATATTGCCTAAGCCAACTAGAATTAAAAGTTTTTTCTGTAAACAAGCCAATAAATATATCTCACCTGTTATCACAATATCACGGTTCGTTTTTACGCCCCCTTTTTCTTAAGTCCAATACCTGCCTTTGGGCCTCAAACTTTTGGCTTATCATGGGTATAACCATCTTGCCGAAAGAGTTAGAATCAGATACCTCTATATTAATAAGATAGACACCATAACAATGGAGAAGGAGACTAAAATGAAAATTGATTTTCTGAACCGTAGCTTACCCAGCGAAGGGACGCTCATTGTCGGCGTTTTTGAGGAAAAGAAACTC
>JAJONN010000006.1 GCA_021323455.1 Alphaproteobacteria bacterium
ATTACCGCGGCCAGCGCTGAAAGGAATAAAGCCGCGGCGTTATGGAATTGCGTTTTGGGTAGAAGATGAAGACAAGAAAATTCTGCTGGAAAAGCGTCCCGATAAAGGGTTGCTTGCGGGATTAATCGGTTTACCAACAACGTTTTGGCGGGAGACCCCCTGGGACTTGGATTCTGAAGAGATATTAACCGAGGCTCCGCCCGGTGTTAAAAGGTGGGAACCGTTACCGGCTCCCGTCCACCATACCTTTACGCACTTCCATTTAGAGTTAAAAATTGCGAAAGGGCGAAGTAATATGCCTCAAAAAGGATTTTGGAGCCCTCTTGACGATCTAAAATATGAAGAAAGTTATTCGCCAGGTGACTGAATCCGCTGATCTCTCTCTCCCCAAATGAAGGCCCCAAGGCCCAACGTTATAAGGCATAAAAAATACAGGTAAGGCACGTAAGGAAGGGCCGTACTTTGCCAAAGGAGGAGGCACATAAAAGGCGTTGTTCCAGAAAAAAGCATAGATCCAATGGTGTGGCCAAGGCTGAGGCAACGAAACCGGACGCTCACATCATACTGCTGCATCAAAAAGAGGTACCCCGGCGCAAGAAAGAACACCATGGCAATGGTTGTTAAGATCATTGTGGGGAGGAAGATAATTCCCCTGTTGAGCATGACAGCGTTTAAGGCAACAAGTCCTAATGTCGTTACACCTCCGACGGTTCCTATACGGGCCAGCCCCCAGGAATCTGCTGCCCAGCCAGCCAGGGGTAGAGTAAGAACGTAAAGGCTTGTTAACCAAAAACTATAAAGAGTTCCTTGTTCTAAAGGAATAATTTTCAGAATTTTTGACACGTAGGTTCCCTGAAAGACGAGGTAAAAATGATAAGCCCCTCCGCTTGCCCCACAAATCATAATAGTACGTAAGATGGCCGCCCAGTATGTTTGAACAATTTGCTTCAGGGAGAGGGGGGAGAAGCGCTTTTGTTGATATGCTAAAAAGGGAGGGGTTTCAATTAAATAGCGTCTTAACATAAAGACAATGACGCCAAATCCACTGCATCCTAAAAAAACAAATCGCCAGTTTTCTCCCTGTAGAGGAATTTGAGAGGCTACAAAAGAAGCCAACGCAATGCCAATATACGCCCCACACTGGGCAAGATTTGCCATCAGACAGGGATTTTTAAGGCCGAAGTGTTCAAAAACATAGATTTGCACGCCATCTGACTCGCCCGCGAGAAAGATGCCTTGACACATGCGGCAAAGAACAAGAGCGAAAGCTGCTGCCCATCCCCAGGAATCATATCCTGGTAAGAGACCCACGATGAAGGTGGGAAACGAGATGCCAATCATACTGTACCGCAAGGATATGCGCCGTCCTCGCATGTCTCCTAGATACCCGAAAATCAAGGCACCCAAGGGTTTTGATAAAGACCCGACCGCAAACACGCCAAAGGTCTTGAGAAGCGCGGTTGTGGGATCTCCGCTAGGGAAAAAATGAAGGGCCAAAACAGGGGCTAAGAACCCATAAATGGCATATTCAAAGTATTCCAGAATGGTTCCCAGCACAGAAATGAAAAAAACAGGCGCTTTTACAGGGGGTGGTTTTTGAAGAAGGGGCTTTTCGTGAATGTGGGCTTTTTGAAGGTGATCATGGACGAACAATACAGTCTTTTTGGTACTCTTTCTCATGGCACTCCCTCCGCTGGTACGAACCAGATCAGGTTATAGGGTTAAGCGACCATCGCTTTCTCAGCTGAGTTTCAAGGCTCAGCACCCCTGGCTAATGAGGGCATCCTACCGGGTGTACCGGGGGGTGTCAATCTGTCAATTTGAAAACCTTACCTCTTTTCTCTAAGTTTTCCATTGGAGTAGTCCCTGAAAAAAATAAATAAAGAAAGAAGAACCATGCCAGAATTACACTTGAATACCGACTTATTTTTCTTACTCAAAGATAAAAATGTCATTTTGTGGGATTACAAAAACCACCAACAGTTTACCTTGACACCGCCTTATTTTGAGCGCTTGCTTGCCCATTCTGGGGGAGAAGCCCAAGAAAATACACAAGAGCTGGCGGCCATTGACCAACACCTCCTGGATGAAGGGATTTTGCTCACTCAAGCGCCTCCAGAACCTGTCTGGCAGTGGGATAAGTTGTCTTATATTTTCCATATTGGGACCCGAAATGTGATTGATGATGCTCATACGTCAACAGCAGACTGGTTGGCAGATTATATTGCCGGATGTGAGGAAGCTGTTGAAGAGCGGATGCCTTCTGAATCTTTTGTGAGGAGGGAAGGGGTTTTTACGCCCTTGCCGTCTCCGAATTTGGAGAGTTTGACTCGTTTGTCTTTCCTGGAAATTTTAAAGGAACGCCAGACAATTCGGAATTTTGAAGGCCAACCCGTATCCCTCGAAGCCCTCAGCACCCTTTTATTTGCAACTTTTGGGTTGTTCCATGGTCCTTGGCAGGACTTGACCGATGCGGGCCTTCGCGAAGTGGGCGTACGCAAAACAAGCCCGTCAGGCGGGGGTCTTCATCCCAATGAGGCTTATGTGACAATCCATCATGTGTCAGGCATTGAGCCGGGAATTTATCATTATGATGTTGAACGCCATGGGATTGTGCGGGTGAACGAAGCCCTGACCGATAATCAGGTCGCTGCTTTGTGTATGGGACAGCCTTTTGGCAATGGTCTTGCTTTTGGGGTTTTTCTTGTCACTTACTTTGGCAAAATGTGGTGGAAATATCCCCATTCCCGTGGGTACCGGGTGATCTTGTTGGATGCAGGGCATTTGTCCCAGACATTTCAGCTGGTCGCAACGTCCCTGGGGATAATGACTTGGATGACGGCGAACATCCATGATGTGAATGTTTCTAGCCAGTTAAAGCTGGAAGGTGTCCATCAAGCTCCTATCCACTTTTTGGCTGCCGGCTATGGCCAAAAGTCCGGTGTCTACCAAGGGGTGAAGGAGCATTTTAGCAAATAACCACAGCCCGACGGAAGGGGTGTCTAAGGAGCGCAGAGTCCACACGCGTAAGGGAGCGGACAGCCCATGCATTTATCTAAGCACAACGGGTTTCAGCACCCTATTACAGCTTCTGGATTTCCGGAAATTTTTGGAGATAGCTCCCTTTACGCGCTGCAAGATTAGGTACTATTGCGCTTGATCTCCTACGCGTAAGAATGGAAACACCGAAAATAAAACTCAAGCTTATTACTTAACATGAAAATTTTTAACCACTTATTAAAGACAACAAGCTTATCCTGTAAATATATCGCAGGATCACTGCATTTTGAAATCTAAATGGTGGGTACATCAAAACGATCAAAGCCAACTTTTAGGGAAAGATGTTTTAAGTTTATTAGCAGGAGAATTTCATGTTTCATTCTATCAGAAGAACTCTAGGTCTTATCAGCTTGGTTGTTGGCTTTTCATTCGTTACGGGAAAGGTGGAAGCAGCGGGTCCCACTTGTAATAGTCAACATGGAAACATTAAGGATTGCGCGGCATGCTGTAAACAAAAATCGACACCACAACTTAGAAATGCATGCATCAGAAATTGCAACAAAGGGGTAAAGAAACGCAAAGCCGCTCATGCTGATGCCAAAAAAGCTAAAAAAGGTGCCCCAACTTCGCATAAGTAATCCTATTTAGGTCTGTATAGGGCCCGTCTATGGGAGAGCAGTTAGCATACCAAAGGGGTACGTCAAAACTGTTTTTTGTCATGGACGGTCTATACAGGTCTAAACCTTTCCCTTCCTCTTGTTTTTTTTGGCTTTTCTGCGTTCTATGCGTTCTTTAGCACGCGTTTTCTTTTGTTGGCTTTGTCGCGCTTTCTTGGTCTTTTTTTCTTTTTTACGGGCTTCAGATTTTTTCTTTTTCTCTTTCTTTTTTTCCTTATGCTCCTCGCTCTTTTGTCGGTCGCTTTTCTTCTCCTCTTTTGTTTTCTTTTCTTTCGTCTGTTTTTCCTCCTTTTTGTTGCTATCCCCTCCACCACTCTCCTTATTTCCAGATGGCGTCGCAGCTTGATCCGCGGGCGCTTCTGGTACCGCTGCCTGGCCAAGATGTGTTTGGCTTAATGAGGTGAAAAAAAATAATAAAAAAATGATACAAGCCGGTCTTTTTCTCATTTAACTTTCTTTATTTTCAGCATTCCCATCATGTTTAATTTAAAACAGGACGGTTTAATATTTAGTGAATGAGGAGAAGCGATCACGAGGGGAGCACCGGACAATGGGAGCAGGGGTTTTTGATTTTATTTAAAAAGTATGGAAAATCCAGATTGATCAAACCAAAACCACTCGCTACAGTAATATTATGAGTAGATATTTGGGGAGGTAGACATGTGGACACAGTCACACAGTAAAGTTATGAAAAGCGTTAATAAAGAAGCCATTTGGGAGCGCTGGTGTGACGTTAACAATTGGCATGAATGGATCCCGAACGTTGACTATTGCCGGCTGGAAAAACCATTTCAGGCAGGCAGCCAGTTTACCTTAAAGCCTAAAGGGTTCCCCGCTGTTATTGTCCAGTTGTCAGATGTTAAAAAGGGCCAACACTTTACAGGGTGCACCCGCTTTTTCGGTGCCACGATGTATGATACGCATGAAATGCAGGAAACTATGGCGCATGCTTGTCGCGGAAAAAATAGCGAATAACTTACCAACACTGCTGAAAAATCTGGCGAACGTCACCAGCAAGCCGGCACCCAGAAAAGCTAAGTCTAAGGCTGAGATTACCCTTGAGACTCAGGAAATTAAAAGTGAGGCAGCCTCACTCAAGAAACCAAAGCCCAAGGCAAGTTCTTTACCGATTAAAAAAGCCAAGGCCGGGCTAGAGAAGGCCATTACATCTGCATCCCAAAAGGCAGCGCTTTCCCCGAAAGCTGTCGCCGCAACCGTTAAAAAACCTAAGTCAAAGACAAGTGCTTCTTCCCTCAAAAAAGATAAGCCTGAGTTAAAAGATTCAACGCCTCAAAAAACAAAGGCAAAGCCAAAAGCTTCTGCGCCTAAAAAAGCCAAGGTTTCGTCCAAGCCAAAATCAAATCTGAAGGCAAAACAGTAGGATATCTTCAGACAATTTAATCCTTTTATGGCAATGATGCATGATGCAATTCACCTAGGAGAGCATGATCAAAGGTTTTGAGGTTTTTAGCGGCGTACTTTTCTCCTTCTGAGAGAATCATGTAATCTCCAAAATCCGCTTTGCCCTTATAGAACATTTCTGCGGCTGCGAGAACAACGTCTCGCTGACCTATGGTGACGCCTGGTGAATCTGTCAACGTTATGATGGCTTCGTAAATCTCTTTGCGTGTAAATTTTTTAACCTTGAGTACCCAAATAAACTCAAGCAGGGTGTAGGATGATATAAAAAGTTGGTCACGCCTGGCGGCTGATTCCAGAAACGCCTTGGCGCTTTGGGCTTGATCCTCGTCATCTTCCAAAAAAGCCCTGATAAGAATATTTGTATCGCTACCAAGCATTAGGAGCCCTTTTTGCGTACAGGGTTATTTTCTGAAACAGCCTCGGTGATGGCTTCGTCAATATCAACAGGGGCTTCTTTCTTACGGTATTTCTGCGCTTTTCTGGCACCCATACCAAAGAAATCCGATAAGTTTTTTTTTATAGGTTTGAATTCTAGAACGTTGTCTGCACGCATATGGATGGTGAGTTCTGAGCCGTAATGAAGACCCATGGCTTCTCTCACAAGCTTTGGAATAACAATTTGCCCTTTAGCGGACACGGTAGTCTTGGCATCCATTTTAATCTCCATAAGTAAGACAATATAACTTACTTATTAATATAATCCAAAATAGCGGTAAGTCAACATACCTTACTAATTATGATCGGCTTCAGGATAGCTAACTTTAAATAACCGGCTACGGCGTTAATTTCTTCATATGATCCATAATTTTTTGCGCAGCCTCATTTGCGCTTAAATTGCTAATTTCCAACTCAAGAACATGAGGGTGCTTGATAGAAAGAGGAGGAGCATGATCTTCAGCATCCATGGGATTGATAGATTTCCACCTTTCCCTTCTTCCAGGTTGAGTCAGCCGTTTTAAGTGCTCTTCTTTGGTAATGAAAAGACGCACAGGGATAAAAAGAGAGCCTCTGGCTTCTGCCATATGCTGTACCTGCTCATACAGATGCCTATCTTCATCATTTTCAGCAAGACAATTTGTCAGTACGTAGCTGTTTTGTGGCAGCCTGGTCAGAAATTTCAGAATTTCAGATCGTATACGGCCAATAGACTCCCAAGCAAAGTCAGGGATTTTTGCATAGCCATCATATAGTAGCAGCTCAAAGATAGGGTTATTAATGAGTTGGTTATCACATATGATAAAGCCATCGTCTCTCGCGAGTTCCTTGGCTATCGTATACTTGCCAACACCTGGCTTGCCGGTGAGGTAAATGATTGTGGTAGCGTTTTTCATGTTTGACCGCTAGTCCTAAAGTTCCTTGGTGAGAATGCGTGAGGGATACCTTTCGCTATGGATTCTCTTTTCTGCCCCTCTCTTTGCTATCTCTTGGCAAAATCTCGAAAGAGGCTTGAATGAGGGATTTTGTATAAAGGTTTTGTGGGTTGGTGAAGAGGCCTGTCGTCTCTCCCTCCTCCACAACACGTCCGTCTTTCATAACGAGGATGCGGTGGCTCATGGCCCGCACCACTTTGAGATCATGGCTGATGAACAGGTAGGCAAGATGATGGCGCTGCTGGAGGCTCCGCAGGAGGTCAATGACTTCAGCCTGGATAGACCGATCAAGGGCGGAAGTTGGTTCATCAAGAATCAGAAGCTTTGGCTTTAAAATCAAGGCACGCGCAATGGCAATGCGCTGACGTTGGCCGCCTGAAAACTCATGAGGATACCGATAGCGAGCATCAGGGGGTAAGCCAACTTCTTGCAAAATGGTCTTTACCTGATCGTCAATAGCTTTTTTTCCCAGCTGCTTTTCGTGAATCTCCAGGCCCTCAGCTACAATTTGACCAACTGATAAGCGGGGATTAAGGGAGCTAAAAGGGTCTTGAAAGATGATCTGCATTTGAGGGCGCAAACGGCGTAAAGTCCCTCGGGGTAAATTTTGGAGATCTGTCCCGCAAAAATTGATTTTTCCTTGGGCCGCTACCAATCTTAATACAGCATAAGCGAGGGTGCTTTTTCCGGACCCGCTTTCTCCAACAATTCCTACCGTCTCGCCTGCGACAAGGGAGAAAGAAACGCCATTGACGGCGCGGACATCCATAGACCCATGACTGAACCAGGATTTTTTCTGTCCTTTAAATGTCACATGGATGTCTTGTGTGGTGAGGACAGGAGAGGCGGCAGGGACAACAGGAGCGGGATGACCGCTGGGTTCTGAGTCAATTAAATGTTTGGTGTAAGGATGCTGTGGCTTTTTCAAAACGTTTTCTGTAAGGCCGTGTTCAACAATCCTCCCATGGCGCATGACGGCAATTTTTTGGGCCATTTTGGCAACCATGCCCAAGTCATGGCTGATCAGCAGCAGTCCCATCTGGAATTGATGTTGCAACCGGTTGATGAGTTCCAGGATGCTGGCTTGGATCGTGACATCCAAAGCGGTCGTAGGTTCGTCCGCAATCAACAGCTTTGGTTCGCACGCCAAAGCCATGGCAATCATAACCCGTTGGCGCTGGCCCCCGGACAATTGGTGGGGGTAAGCTTGGAGGCGGCGCACGCCGTCTGCGAACCCAACCAGATGAAGTAATTCAATGACACGTTCTTTGGCTTGTGGTCTGGTCATGCCCTTGTGAACCAGAAGAGGCTCGGCAATTTGTTTTTCAAGGGTGTGTAAGGGATTCAAGGCCGTCATCGGCTCTTGGAAAATCATCCCGATATCATGTCCGCGGACTTTTCGCAAAATCGCTTCCGGGGCATTCAGCAGCTCTTGTCCTTGAAAAAGGATCGACCCTGTGGGATGAGAGGCCATGGGATAAGGCAAAAGCCCCAGGATTGACAAGGCGCTGACGGATTTTCCAGATCCGCTTTCGCCTACCAAAGCCAGGGTTTCCCCTTGGTTCAGGGAAAAAGAGACATCGGTAACGGCTTCTGTTGGGGGTTGGTTGCGGCTGTGGAAATGAACGGATAGATGATCCACTTGCAATAACGTCATCGGGCCATCACCTTGCGAGGATCAAACGCATCGCGGACGGCCTCTCCAATAAAGATGAGCAAACTCAACAAAAAGGCGAGGGAGAAAAAGCCTGTTAATCCCAGCCAGGGAGATTGAACATGGTTCTTGCCTTGGGTCAACAATTCCCCTAGGGACGCCGACCCCGGTGGCAGTCCAAATCCAAGAAAGTCCAGGGTTGTTAACGTCGTAATGGAGCCGTTCAAAATAAAAGGCAAATAGGTGAGGGTGGCTACCATCGCATTGGGCAACATATGGCGTACCATAATGCGCCAGGTTGATACGCCCAAAGCCTCAGCCGCCCGGACATAATCCAAGGACCGGGTGCGGAAAAATTCCGCCCGGACAACAGCCACCAGGCTCATCCAGCTGAACAGCAACATAATGCCCAAGAGGAGCCAAAAATTAGGCTCAATGATGCTGGACAAAATAATCAACAGGTACAAAATGGGCAACCCGCTCCAGATTTCAATCACACGCTGGAAAATCAAGTCCACGCGTCCGCCAAAATACCCTTGGACAGCGCCCGCAAGGACACCAATAATCGACGAAAAAAACGTGAGAATGAGGCCAAAAAATATCGATACCCGGAAGCCATAAATAAGGCGGGCCAACACATCTCGCCCCTGGTCATCTGTTCCAAGCCAGTTTTCGGGTGAGGGGGGCGAGGGGGCTGGGCCTGTCAGGTTAAAGTTGACGGTACTGATATGGAACGGAATGGGAGGAAAGATCATCCATCCTTTTTCGTTAATAAGTTCTTTGACGTAGGCGTCCCGATAGTTTGTGGCAGTTTGAAATTTGCCGCCCCAATGGGTTTCTGGGTAGGTTTGGAAAATAGGCGCATACCATTTCCCTTCATAAGAAACCAGTAACGGTTTGTCATTGGCCAAGAATTCCGCAAACAAAATGATTAAGAAGAGGATGCCGAAAACCCACAAGGACCAATAACCCCGGCGGTTCGCCTTGAATTGAGCAATGCGGCGTTGGGTAAGGGGGGAAAAAGTCATGTGCGGCCTGCTGTTAAATCAATGCGCCGGTCAACCAGCATATAGGCCAAGTCTCCCAACAAGTGGAAGATCATGCCGACCAGCGTAAACATATACAAGATCCCAAACATAACCGGGTAATCCCGGTTCACGGCAGATTCAAACCCCAGCAGCCCCATCCCGTCCAAGGAAAATAAAACCTCAATAACAAGGTTGGAGGTAAACAGAATTCCAATAAAGGCAGAGGGAAACCCGGCAATCACGATGAGCATCGCATTGCGGAAAATATGCCCATAAAGGACACGGCGTTCACTCAACCCCTTTGCGCGGGCTGTGGTCACATATTGCTTGTTGATCTCCTCTAAAAAAGAATTTTTTGTTAACAAGGTTAGCTTGGCAAATCCGGCAATAACCATGGCCAAAACGGGCAAGGTTAAATGCCAGAAATAATCCCCTATTTTTCCTAAAAAGCTAAGATCTGCCCAATGATCTGACATCAGCCCCCGTAACGGGAAAATGCTCCAAAAACTTCCCCCTGCAAAAAGAAGAATGAGGAACAAGGCAAATAGGAAAGAGGGAACCGCATACCCAACGACAATGACGGCGCTGGTCCATATATCAAAGGTTGAGCCATCCCGTACAGCTTTCCAGACGCCTAAAGGAATCGAAATAAGATAGACAAGAAAGGTCGTCCATAGCCCCAGGGATAAAGAAACAGGGAACTTTTCCCCAACCAGGGAAATAACGCTTTGGTCCCGGAAATAGCTCCGCCCGAAGTCAAAGGTCAAGTAATTTTTAATCATATGGATAAAGCGCAAATGGGCTGGCTTGTCAAAGCCGAACTGAATTTCAAGCTCCTTGATAAAGGCAGGGTCAATCCCTTGTGCTCCCCGGTAGCTGCTCTCATTGCCTCCCCCCATAGGGTATAGCTGGGTTTCTGACTGGACCCCACCAAGGCGCATCTCCACATCAGATGCCTGTCCCCGGATTTTAGCCAAAACCTGTTCAACAGGGCCGCCAGGAGCCGCTTGAACAATGATAAAGTTAATCAGCATAATCCCGAACAAGGTGGGGATGATCAAAAACAACCGATGGCAAATGTACTTGAGCATGAGTTTATTAGATACCAATTTCTCGACGAATTCACCACAATTAAAGTGAAAAAGGGAGGCCTCAACCTACGGTTGTGTGGCCGGTCAGTGATTTTATTTCTCAGGGAGGGAATATGACAGGTTCTAAAAAAATAAATCAAGGGTGCCCTTTAAAAATTCAAAGGGCACTCTTTGAACTGACTTGTTGAAAAGTAATCGTGATGCGACTCAATCGATAGACGCTTCACAAAGGCAGTCATAATATATTTACAAAAACTCAGCCCTCCGAGGATGGGGGCCGTATAATTTCTCGTATATCCCAATACTTTCTAATATATCCGCCTTTATAAAGCTTATACCTGATTCCAGGGCCTCTAATACCCCTGGCCACCTTCTCATGAGAGGGAATATGGGTACAGCCCCGCCGCCCATGGCCCACTGTTCTGACTGCCCATCTCTTACCATTTCCATCAGAGCTGAGTTATAAACATTCTCACATGCTGGATCAACTAAGTGGTGCTTTGTGTTAAATTTACTTCTTTCAGCATATAAGTCTTGGAGGCTTTTACACACATTATGTAAATCGATACAAGTTAAACCCTCAATAGCCGGAGGGGTTAATGCATCGAGGTGCTTCATTAGACGATCCAGTTGAGTTTTTCTTATGGAAAATGTTTCTTCAGCCCGATCATCAGCCGCTTGTAATGATGTTAAAGTTAGAACGATGAAAAGATAATGAATAAGGAACCTCATTTTTTTTATCATATTAGATTCTCCTTTTTATATTATTGTAGGTATTATCATGAGTGCTTTGAAAAAGTATTCTTAAAATCTAACCTCTCTGGTAAAGAGAATTTTAAAAAATTAAGAAACAAATATCTTATAACAGAGCTGGTAGCGTGAGTAAAGTAACCTTATCACGGCATACGATTAAAAAGAGAGACTGTTGATAGGCAATTTTAGGAAAATACGCTAGGTTTCCTGCGCATTTGTTAAAAATTTATAGGAATGTGGTATAGGTAGCACTCAATCAATCACGAGGAGCGATATGATGGAGAGATATTATTAGTGAAGAAACTTTTGAAAAGACTCTTGTATTCTTAAGTGCCGAGAAAGGTATTTATTGTAAGGATCCGAAAAAGATCAAAAGATTTTGGAAGCCGTCTATTTTATAATAAGAACAGGAGCATAAAGGGTAGAGTTACCAAAATATTATGGACGATATAAAACAATCCATTGGCGTTTTATATATTAGGGAAAGAAAAAATCTGAAATACAATACTTTTTTATTTTGCAAAAGACTGTGATAGAGAATTATTTATGATGGATGGGAGCGTGACACGCTCTCATGCTTGTGCTAGCGGATATGGAGAGACGAGCAAGAAAAACCAGCTTTGAGTCGGTGCCAAGGAAGATTTTCAACAAAAACCTATACGCTCGTTGATGCATTGGGGCTACCCATCAAATTTATTCTGTCGCCAGGACAAAGCAGTGAAATCAAACAAGCCCCTGAGCTTATTAAAGGTATGGAAGGCTTTAACATTTGGGAAGATAAGGCTTTTAACAGTGATGAATTCGTTCAGCAAATTTTTCTCTCATATTTATCGGCGCTCTTAGCATATGTCTTTAAGTCGAATAAACCTACCGTCTCTTTTCCTTAAGCCATTAGCCAAGAAGCACTTCTTATATCGTATGAATTTATTAATACGGCTGTAATTTTAAAGACTATGATTCAGTCTTCTCTGATAATGAAAGAACTGAGCGAGATATTGATATCGTTGACCTCATTATATGCAGGCGCCCATAAGGTAGGCATTGATCTTCTATTTTGTGTTGACCTCTTGTTCTCAATTACAAAACATATCCCCAAAATCTGGGGAGATATCTGTGGATAACTTATCTGGGCCAATGCTTAACAAGGGGTTAACGGTACGCTTAAAAATCAGGCATACAACCAGAAGGTTAAAAGTCAGAAATATTTTAAATCAAGCCGTTAGAACCAATGGAAGACGAAAGCGGAAGATATGATCAACCCTCCTTAACGCATCTAATAAACGGATAGGCTTGGCGATTAGGAGAGTAGTCCGTATTTAAGAAGTAAGCCATTGAAACGGCCAACCCTTCATTGAGACGCTCACGTTTTTTAACGTAATGTTTTGAGCGTGGCATAAAGAAGCTTCTTACGAGCTTGTAAAGGCTCACAAACATCTCTATATAAACCTTAAAGCTTAATTAGTAACTCAGATGTGTCTTTGTAATATTTCTTTATAAAGGATTTGTTTAAATTTCTAAAGGTTGGTGGTTTTTTCTTGTTCCTACCGCACCCTAAGGATTGGAAATAGACAGACCTTGCATTGTTTAGAGATATGTTGCGTCAAAAAGTAAAGGGCAAGCACAACGATTTGGAATTGACAAAGCCACCTGCCTTCATATCATTGGTAAAAAGCAGCAAAAGAAAATAAGGGAGTGATAATACATGGGACTCTTTTCCTCTTTGAACCGTGAGCAAAAGCAAGCCATTGGACTCTTACAAGTCGGTACCTTCCTGGAATATTTTGACCTGATGCTCTACGTTCACATGGCCGTGCTTCTTAATGAGCTATTTTTTCCCAAAACAGACCCCCATACGGCATCTCTTTTAACGGCTTTTGCTTTATGTTCCAGCTTGGCTTTTAGGCCCATTGGGGCCTTGGTTTTTGGGTGGATTGGAGATCACATCGGTCGAAAACCAACAATCATTATCACAACAGCTATGATGGCGATTTCTTGTCTTGTCATGGCTAACCTTCCGACCTATGCCCAAATTGGTATAACGGCTGCTTGGGTTGTGACGCTATGCCGAATCCTTCAAGGCATGTCATCTATGGGTGAGGTTATTGGGGCGGAAATTTACCTAACGGAAAGTATTAAAACCCCGGCTCGTTTCCCGGCTGTTTTATCTGTGCATGTTGCTGATCAGTTAGGATCGTTGTCTGCTCTCGGCGTTGCTTTTTTTGTCCTATCTTTCAACATGAACTGGCGACTTGCATTTTGGGCGGGAGCAGTTATTGCGATTGTAGGTGTATTCGCAAGAACCCGCCTACGGGAAACACCCGTCTTTCTTGAAATGAAAAGAAAAGAGCTGAGAAAAGGGATTGAAGACCTCAACCTTGAACTTGATCCTGTTCGCGGAGCAGAAGTGAACGCGAGCTGGAAAGAGCGCTTAAATTATAAAACATTGATGTCATATTTCTTTATATCTTGTGGTACACCTTTTAGATGGTATCTAGGGTTTTTCCATTTTATTCCTATTCTTAAAGAAAATTTTGGTTATAGCTCTGAAGACATTATTACGCACAACTTCCTTTTGGCTTCTGTTTCTTTCATTCTCAGCATTGTTTTGATGTACATGAGCTATCGGATCCATCCTCTGAAAATTCAAAAAATTAGGACACGATTGGCGCTTTTAGTTATATTATTGTTGCCTTTTTTAATTATGTTTGTAAAAAGCCCAGTGCAGTTATTTTTGATACAATCCCTCATACTTGTTTTCGCGCTAGAAGAGGCACCGTCTACTCCTATATTTTGGTTTCATTTTCCCGTGTATTGTAGGTTTAGGTGTGCTACCTTATTATTTTCAATCGCAAGAGCCGCTATGTATATTATCACATCATTTGGTCTGATCTATTTGGTAGCTTACCTAGGCTGTTTTGGAATTTGGGTTATAGCCTTACCAATAGCCATTGCTTTTCTTTACGGTATTTCCCATTTTGAAGAATTGGAACATGAGTTAGACTTGCTCCACAAGAGAATACGTGGTGATACCTGAAAATTTCCGATCATTGCTAAAACAATAAAAATCGAAAGGAATTCACAAGATAATGGGTATACTTTCTTCCCTAAACCGCGAACAAAAACAATCCATTAGACTCTTACAAGTCGGTACCTTCCTGGAATATTTTGACCTGATGCTCTATGTGCATATGGCAGTCCTTCTCAATGAGATGTTCTTTCCCAAAACAGACCCTCATACGGGCTCCCTTTTGACGGCTTTTGCATTATGTTCCAGCTTGGCTTTTAGGCCCATCGGTGCCTTAATTTTTGGATGGATTGGAGACAATATCGGTCGTAAAACAACGATTATTATCACAACAGCCATGATGGCAGTTTCTTGTCTTGTCATGGCGAACCTCCCGACTTATGCCCAAATTGGTATAACGGCTGCTTGGGTTGTGACGCTATGCCGGGTTCTCCAAGGCATGTCATCGATGGGAGAAGCAGTAGGGGCCGCAATTTACCTAACAGAAAGTATTCAGCGCCCGGCTCGTTTCCCATCTGTTTTGTCTTTACATGTTGCCGATCAGTTAGGAACCTTGGCTGCTCTTGGCCTTGCTTTTCTTGTCCTCTCTTTCAATATGAATTGGCGGCTTGCATTTTGGGCAGGTGCCGCCATTGCAATTGTAACTGTCTTTGCAAGAACCCGTCTACGGGAAACGCCCGTGTTTCTTGAAATGAAAAGAAAAGAGCTGAGAAAAGGGATTGAAGATCTCAACCTTGAACTTGATCCTGTTCGCGGAGCAGAAGTTAACGCGACCTGGAAAGAGCGCTTAAATTATAAAACACTGATGTCATATTTTTTTATAACTTGTGGAACGCCTTTTAGCTTGTATCTAGGTTTTTTTCATTTTATCCCAGTCCTTAAAGAAAGTTTCGGTTATAACCATGGAGATATTGTTACACATAATTTTCTTCTGGCTTCTGTTGCTTTCATTATGAGCATTATTTTGATGTACTTAAGCTATAGTATCCATCCTTTAAAAATTAACAAAATAAGAACGCGCCTAGCGCTTCTATTGATGATATTATTACCATTTTTAATGATGTCTGCAACAAGCTCGGTGCAATTATTTATCCTGCAATCTCTTATACTTATTCTTGCATTAGAAGAAGCACCATCTACCCCTGTATTTTTGGATCATTTTCCCGTCTATTGTAGGTTCAGGTCCGCCACGCTATTATTTTCAATCGCAAGAGCAGTTATGTATACGATAACGTCGTTTGGTCTGATCTATTTGGTAAGTTACCTAGGTTCTTTTGGAATCTGGGTCATAGCCTTGCCCATAGCTGTTGCTTCCCTCTGTGGTATTGATCATTTTGAAGAGTTAGAACGTGAATTAGAATTGCTGCACAAGAGAATACGTGGTGCCTCTTAAAAACAGTAGCAACTAATATTTAAACCGTCTTAATCCTTCTTAATCTTGCTATGGGTTCCATGTAATAAGAAATCTGCAGAAGCTTCCTCTTCTGATAATTTAAAAAGGGATATGAATAAGTTAGATAATAACTTAGCTTTCAGAGGTAGCAATTCTCTTTCACCCGTTTCTAAATATCTTAAGGTACTGCCGCTTATCCCAGTAATTTCCTCAAATTTTGATCTTGTAAGTTTTAGTTTTTTTCTAAGATGGAGGATTCTCTTTCCTGGCTCTGGTGAGATAATTTTTTTATTCATAGGAAGGTTCTTTTTTATTTTGGGTTAAGGGCCTGCCTATTTTATGGTCAAAAACTCGCTTGTTTGTAACGGTCAAAAGACAAGCATAATAGGAATTTCTATAGGATATAGAAAGTAATATTACGGGTAATATCCCATAGTTTTCAATATTTATTAACGTATGCGTCATTATTGCAGAAATTCTCAGAGCGAACTAATTAAAAGAATAGCCTTTAAAGAAAATTTTTGAGTGATAAGCATCAAGAATGCAACCCTAACTTTCTGATATTCTACACGCATCCTACCTTTTCTCATATAAAATTTTACGAAAAGAAAAATTTAGAAAACAAGTCTTATAAGGGGTAAAGGTAGCTTTGGGCTTTGCTGTTATTATTGTAGCTTCCGCCGTTGATGATCAAAGTAATTTTTTGACGCATGTATCATTTTATTTTGACCTATGTATCAATATAATGTATAAGAATAATGTATATATTGCACGCTAAACAAAATAGAGGATATCATGTCGGATCCCCTTGATCATCAACCTAAAGCTGCCCGAAACAAGAATAATAAGCCCTCTCTTGCTGAGAAAACTGCACCTAGATTAAAGCTGGTTGTTTCCAACCCTCCTCCCGCTCAAGAGAGCGTCCCACCTTTCCAGCCCACAGTATTAAGAAGAGAAATTACGGTTGATATCAAAAAAAGAAGTTTTGACCTTTATGAGATGACAATCCAGGATCCGTTCCATGATCTAGAATGCGACCTTACTGTGGAAATTGAAGGAGATCTAAAGCAACCCGCTTCAAGGAGTGTGATTTGTCACTTCCCAGCTATTTTACTGCAAGAAGGAAACAAGCTGATGGGCCAAGACGAACTCCTTTACGGCCTGGTTATGGTTCAGTTCCAAATGAAAATTTTGAAACAACTCCTTCTGTTTTGTTCCCAGCACAAGGCTTCCCATCTCGTTATTTATATGGATGATGACCAGGTTGAAGGGTTCGGGATCTATCAAGACTTCCTGATTCACCAGGACCCGACCTTGACCAAAAATGGCGAGCAAACGGAAATGGTTATTCCGGCAAACAAGGAAACCATTGATGATTGGATGGTTTTTATGGCAGCAACCACCCTCAACTTTGAGCAAGAGTTATGGCGAGAACAGCGGTCTAATCCGGTTATCCGGCATTATTTAAAATCCCAACAACAAAAAGAAACAGTTCACTAGGGCGTGTGATCAATTGAAGGACTTTGTGGCGAACCGAAGGTCAGCGAAGCTAAAATGGTGGGTTTCGAGAACCGTAGCGCAGAATACAACAGAGTATTTGAGAGACAGAAGTGCAGAAAACCGACATTTGCAGCCCAAAAGACGATAATTGCTGACACGTCCCAAGAAATAACCTCACTTTCCATAAGGATAGTGCGTCATGCCTAAATCAATTATCAATAATAACGACCTTTTGGATGGAAACATTTTGTCCCAGGAACTCGAAACAACGCCAGCCTCTCTGAGCAACTTATTTATGTTCGATTTTCAGGAGTTTTCTTCAAAAATGTATGTTTTTAAAGGTGAAGATCTTGACCATCAACTCTTGTGTGAAATGACTTTGAAATTAAAAGAAACCTTTGTGAGCGTCGATGAAGAAGAGGAGGGGGGGAAGGGTTCCTTGCGTCTGTCGTCACCTGTCATTTCCCCAGCATTAACGTGCAAAAATTCAATGCCAAAGTAGGGTTTGATGCTTACCTTCAAGGCGTCGTGATATTTCAGTTCCAGCTCAAAATTCTGGAGCAGCTCCTCCTGTTTTGTGGAGAGAAGGCTTCGGTCAATCTTATCCTGACCGTTAATGATGCTAACCTGGACTACCTGGACTACCTGGACATTTACAGCCGTTTCATTACTTCAGCAAAGAAGGTGACATCAGCAAAGGAGGAGCAGACGGAGAGTGTGATTCCGACAGATGTTGAGACGTACGAGGAGGTCGTCGATTTTATGAATGAAGTTGAGAAGCAATTTCGCAAGACGTTATGGCGTGAACAAACTGTCAATCTTGCTTTTCGGGAGTATTTGAAGGGGCACGCTTTGCCGATCACTTAAAGCGAACCGATCATACTCCCCTAACTTAATGAAACTATTAACGTATGAATCCTTCTATTTATTTAAGTGTGTTTAAAATCAAACCCTCGCTTAACGTTTTTCTATGGGAATCCATGATACAAAATTACCCAGAAAGACCTAGAAAAAAGCTTCTAATTACAATACCCTTGGGCTGTTTTTTTTGTCCTCAAAATAATTTGTCAGAGCAGGATCATAAAATTAATGTTGATACGATAGATGGAGAAGATACCCGTTAGTGAGCTGCCCCCTTTTTTAATCCATAATTCGGTTTAAAAGAGATAAAAATGAATGGCCTTAAACAATCCGCGCTTTTTTGTCCTTTTGACAACCGGATGTTTTCTCGTAGATATTTTCTTTTTAAAGGATGAATGGAGTCACACAAAGAAGATACTGATATTAAAAGAAATTATGTCTGTCTTTTATAAATGTTTTCTCTTATCTTTTATAGGTATTAACTACATGACAGGTAAAAAACCCATCTTATGGCCGGTTTTGGCGGGAAATGCCCTAGAATTTTTTGACCTTGGGTTATATGGTTGTTTATCCCCGCTTCTCGCTTCAAAGTTTTTTCCATCATCTGATCTTTTTGCACAAACCATCGCTGCTGCCAGCTTATTTGCAGCTGGTTTTGTTACGCGGCCTCTTGGAGCTATTATCTTTGGTCATATCGCAGACCAATATGGAAGGAAGAGATCTCTAACCCTCACCTTAGCAATTATGGGGGTAGCCACTCTTTCTGTTAGCTTTCTTCCAACCTATGGCGATATTGGTATACTGGCTCCTGTATTACTAACGATTTTACGATTTATCCAAGGTATATGTGCGGGAGGGGAATATAACTCTGCTGCGGTGTTTGTTTTGGAACATATTGAGAGAAAACGGCGAGGAATCGTCAGTGGAATTATAACAGCCACGTCCATTTTTGGGTTCTTTATGGCGAGCATCATAACAAACCTTACAACCGTTAGCTTGCCAGGTGATTGGTCATGGAGAGTACCGTTTTTGATAGGATCATTCATAGCACTTATAAGTTACATTTTACGCCTTAAGACTTTGGAAACGCCGGAGTTTTTAAAAACAAAATCCTTCAGGAAATTTATTGTTTCTTCCTCATTCATAGACGTTGTTAAAAATAGAAGAGCTATGATTTCTACGATAGGGGTTGGGTGTCTTGCAGGTGTATTATCTTTAACAATTGTTGGGTTCCTTCCAACGTTTCTTTTAAGTTTCGGAAGTGTGCCGCCAGGTTATGAAAAGTTTTTTGCCCAATTTTGTCTTTTTCTTTATTTTATTTTGTTGCCTGTTTTTGGATTTTTGAGTGATTATATAACCCAAAAAAAATTAATGATTTTTTCTTCCGTAACAAGTTTTTTTATTTCTTTCCCTATTTTTCTATTACTTCTGTCCTCTCATTTAAGTAATGTTGTTATAGGAACATTCCTACTTGCTTCCCTTGCTGCATCTTTTTTAGGCCCTATGCATGCTTATATGCTATCTGTTTTTCCAATAAACCAAAGGTGTAGAGGAATATCGATGGGGTTTTCCATAGGAGTTGCAATATTTGGAGGTTCTGCCCCCTTGATTTCAACTTCCTTAATAAAAATGACGGGGTTGGCTTATGCTCCCGCCTGTTATTTTGCTTTTAGCTCGCTTATGGGTTTAATGGCTGTTTGTTTAAGGCACCCAGAAGATGAAACAGCCACAGAAAAAGAATTAGCCCAGACCAGCGGCCCTGTAGCTGTTAAGGCTTAAGAGCTATAATTCCTGCACTTTCTCTTCCATCAAATTTAAGCTCTGAGGGGAAGGAATTTTGGGAAATATAGCTTGATTTCTCTATCGTAAACTTTGCTTCTGAAATAACCCGCTCTAAAGTTGGAAGGTCAATAAAGTTAATAAAGTCTGGTATATTGTTATGTACAATATGCTTAAAATCTTCCGTGCTATAAATCATGCCAGGCCATTTTTCTCCTTTGGCTTTCCTTGCTTCATAGTTTTCAAGATTTTTTGCATAACATTTTAAAAATGGTGTATCTACGACAGCTACAAGCTTTCCGCCTGGTTTTAACCATTTATAAAAATTGGCTACTGTTTTTTCAATATCCTCTCCTTTAAGAAGATGAAGCATTCTGGATGTAAAAATACCGTCAAAAGATTCTGGTTCATAATGGCATTCCTGAATTGGGCCTGGCGCAAGAACAAGGTTATCCCTAAACAAAGGTGGGCACTCATTCCAGATACGATCTAGGTGATGGGAGGACAAGTCATTGACAACAACCTTGGTACCTTTACCAAGAACGGGAATAGTGCATACACCAAAAGCAGCCCCTGCTTCAAAAATTCTCATCTTAGCGTTGCATAAAGAGATAAATTCTTTAGCATAATCATCTAAATAAGTTGACATATAACCCATATTATTTGATGTTTGAATAAATTTTTCCATTTAAGCAACCCCCTTCTCATTAAGTCAGTATATAATTATTTCCAGCTTTTGAGGTGCCTCAAAAAATTCGACAATGCCAAAGCTATTTTAATGATTTGAATCTTGAAAATCTCATCTCATTAATGCCACAAGCATGTAGGAAGAGTTAAGCCTAAAGCGGCCTATATTGTCCATATTAATCTTACTTTAAGATAATTTTTAGAAATTACGAGTTTTGGTATGACCTTAGCGGTCTTAATCCCTCAGATTTGATGCTTACCTGCAAGGGGTTGTCATGTTTCATTTCCAACTTAAGATTCTGGAGCAGCTCCTCCTGTTTTGTGAAGAGAAGGCTGCGGCCAACCTTGTCTTGACGGTGAAGGACGCTAATCTGGCCTACCTGGGCATTTACAGCCGTTTAATTGCTACAGCAAAGAAGGTGACAACAGCAAGGGAGGAGCAGACAGAGATTGTGATGCCGACAGACGTTGAGACTTGCGATGAGATCGTTGATTTTATGAATGATGCTGAGAAGCAGTTCCGCAAGACGGTATGGCGTGAGTAAACCGTCAATCTTGTTTTTCGGCAGCATTTGAAGGGGCATGCCTTTTGGGTATGTTAAGGAACACCCTCATTGAACCAGGTATTAAAGCGGCTGCATGGAAGCGTGATGGATTGCTTCTTGTGTTGGACTATCCGCGTCTACCCCTTCACAATAACTTAAGCGAAAGAGATATCCGTGAATATGTCAAAAAAAGGAAAATCAGCGGAAGCACCCGCAGCGATGATGGCCAAAAAAGGCGGGATACTTTTGCGTCTTTAGAAAAGACATGCTTAAAGCTGAGGGTTAATTTTTGGGATTACCTCATTGATCGCCATAGTAAAACCTTCGCTATCCCTCAGCTCTCTCACCTCCTACATCAAGCCGCTGCTCCTGCCTAATTTCCGTACTTATTGAGATGTTACGTTATTTTAACTTAAGCCTCTGTTTTTTTTACCTTTTCAAAATTTTGTTTACAGAACCTAACAGCTTATGTTCATTTTTTCAATAGCTTCAAGGATCTTACCAAAATTCTCATTGTTTAGTGGTTGTTTCAATTTATTTAATAAACAACCCTCATTAGCTTTATGCTCTTCTCTTAAATATTCTAAATTGATATATTTTTCTTGACGACCATAATTCTTAATTACCCATTCTATTCTTCTTTTCATCAGATCTAGGAGCCTATGATTGAATAACGCAACTTCTTGAAAGAAAACATCTTTTGAAAGACAGAATCTACCACTCTCTGATGACCATGCAGCAATATTTTCTATTTTTTTATTACGGTTATCCCATACAAAATGAACCATATTATCCTTTGATAAGTAAATATAAATTGGGGAAGAGGGAGATAAATATCCATTATCTAATTGCCTACTATCAAGCCAAGATGTTCCGGCGCAATAGATATCCCAGTATTTATCATTATCTGGTTGATTATCTATCCATTTTTGCGCTTTATTGTGCCATCTTCTAGGATCATTCATTATTATTTCTAATTTCTGAGGTAGAGGTTCTCTGATAACAGGTAACATGTCAATCAAATCCTCCCATAATCGGCTAACATAATAATCCACGTAGCTAGAGTAATTTTCATGCAGCCTCCGGGGAAAGTACTTATCCGGGATATTTCCATTTACTTTCCATTTATCTACTACTTGATCGGAATAATTTAGAAGAAAATTATCTCCTAAGACTATTCTGTAATAACCGCAAGTTAACGTATACCAAGATATTGTACGTTTTTCTCTCTCCTTTATCACGTCACAATCTTCAATATCATCCAAATGAAAGTCAAATATAGGAATTGCACATGTTTTTTCGACCATAAATTATATCCTTATTTATTTTTTATTATTTATTGCTTTTTCGATTCTAATTTAAAGATTTTAACAAAGAAAGAAGCAACTCTTTTTTCAGGTTATTTCAAGTAAAGATTTTTGCAATAATAGAATATATGGTCATTTCTCTTCCTCAATTGAGTTGCTCCCCTAAACCATCCGAATCATCCCCTGCCGTGCAACAAAGGCGCGAGAAAAGTGGCTTTGAGCCTGAGCTTCAATGTCTGCCATAAACGCGTCATCATGGCCGGGATCGTGATGAAAAAGCGCAAGGTCACGAATGGCTGCGGCCTTTGCGATCGCTACCGCTTGATTCCAGGTTGAATGGCCCCAGGTTGGCTTGGCCGCAAATTCTTCTTCTGTAAAGGTTGCGTCATAGATTAACAAATGGGTGCGCTGAATAAAGGCAACCAGGCTTTGATCCAGCTCGCCCGGGGTATGAGCGGTATCCGTAATATAACAAACAGACTTGTCACCAATGTCGACCCGATAACCAGAACTGCCGCCGGGGTGGTCTAGGGCAATGGTTGAAATTTTGACATGATTCAGAGAAAAGTGACTGCCGATGGGCACATCAATACAAGATCTTTTACAAGGAACCTGCTTCCAAGGGACAGGGAAATACGGAGGAGAGATGACTTTTTCTAAAACAGGCTCGATACCGCCGTTCTCTTTTGACCATAAACCGCTCGCGATAATGGTGAGCTCAAAGTCTGGTCGATGCAAGGGCTTAAAAAAAGCAAGCCCACTAATGTGATCCGCATGGGGATGGGAAATGAGAAGGGTTGCTTTTTTTAATCCCCGTTTTAGGATTTCGTCCCCGGCATTAATTAACCCTGTCCCTGCATCAAAAATCAGATATTGCCCGTCTACTTCCAAGCTGACGCAGCTGGTGTGGCCTCCCACAGTTGTAAAAGCCGATTGGCACTGCGGGTGGCTTCCCCGTACGCCCCAAAATGTAACTTTAAGAGTCTCATCTTTATGCATGGCGTCCCCGATCGTTAAATTATAGTAAGGTTTGGTATCATTTGAGCTTTGGATCATACGCCTCACCCTCTGCTCTTTGCTCCGTTGTCGCGAAAAATTGCATTGACCTTTCCCACAAGGGGAAAGGTCAAATACAAGGGTCTGTTTGTAGCTCTCCCCTTCTCGGACATGTCGCCATAAGCGTAACTGCAATGGCGGGTGAGGGTTATGAAAAACCCAAATGATGACCAAGCCTTGTCTATATTAGAGCATTTCTTTCAAGTCTTGTATATTATGTAACAAATGGTGTCGCATCTTGCGGATGGCCCGTACTTCAAGTTGACGAACACGTTCTTTGCTGATTTTTAATCGTTTCCCAATATCTTCCAACGTTGTCGGATGGTCCGCCAAGCGACGGACCGTAATGATCATCCGCTCCCGAGGGCTTAAGGAGTGCATCGCTCCTTGAATCCATAACCGGCGGATGCTGTCATCCAGATTAAGCGCTGCTGACGCTTCCGGATCCGGGTTCTGGTCGGCCAATGAGTCCATCCAGTCATCGCTGCCTGTGTCATTCATAGGCTGGCTTAAAGATAAGTCATGGGAAGCTAGGCGGTTTTCCATATCTTCCACTTCATGAAGAGGAACGTGCAAGGTTTGGGCGATATGGTTCCGTTCTTCCAAGGTCATTTGATCGGTGCTGATTTTAGATATCTGGGCTTTCAACCGGCGCAGGTTAAAAAACAGTTGTTTTTGGGCGGCTGTTGAGCCGGTGCGGACAATGGACCAGTTACGCAAGATAAATTCTTGTATGTGGGAGCGTATCCACCATCTCGCATAGGTTGAAAAGCGTACTTCTCGTTCAGGGTCAAAACGTTCTGCTGCATACATGAGCCCTAAGTTTCCTTCCTGAATCAGGTCAGACAAGGCAATACCGTAGTGACGGAATCGGACTGCTGTACTGACCACGAGGCGCATATAGGCCTGAACCAGCAGGTGCAAGGCTTTTTCGTCATGCTCATCATGCCAGGCAAGGGCGAGGTCATGCTCTTCATCTTTTTTAAGAAGAGGCTGGTCCATCAATTGACGGATATAGTCGAGATCTGCTTGTTGCGTATTTGCATTAGATGATAATGGTTTCATGGGTTCTCCCTCTCTGCTGGATAGAACAAAGAGGAACAGACGTTCCCTTCCTTAAATGCCTATCTCGACTATCTTATAGGGAAGAGCGTAAACATCCGGTTAAGGGGGCAATAATAACGATAAGAAACAACCAAGATTTCTGATATAATAAGGCGGCAGGGTGGTAGCTAAGAAAGGAGATTCTTACACTAAGCCTTTTTTCGTGCCCTTAAAAATACAAAAATCTTTTCAAAATTTTCTTTAAGGGTGGCATGTTCCCATATATGGATGGAGCCTATCAGATGACATTACCGATTCCCTCTGACTTGCACCCTTCACATCGTGCTCAAAAACTGGTGTTTTTGAAAGCCTTGGTGCAAAGCCCCAATATTATTGTTGGAGATTACACTTATTATTTTGATCCCGAAGATCCCTTAAGTTTTGAGACACAGAACGTCCTCTATCATCATCCAATTATGGAAGATTGGCTTATTATCGGGAAGTTTTGCCAGATAGGCCCCAAAACTCAATTCCTTATGAATGCGGGTAACCACCGAATGGATGGGTTTAGCAGCTATCCCTTTCATGCCTTTCCGAGTCCTTGGGAGGAAATGCCCTCCATGGGCAAATCCCGCGGAGATACAGTCATTGGTAATGATGTTTGGTTTGGTTATGGAGCATTCATTCTACCCGGCATAAAAATCGGTGATGGCGCCATCATAGCAGCCAAAGCTGTAGTGACCAAAGATGTCCCGCCTTATACCATTGTGGGCGGTAACCCTGCACGGGTTATTCGTCAACGATTTGACGATAATACGATTGCGTTTTTACAAAATCTCAGTTGGTGGGATTGGCCTCTAGATAAGATCACGAAATACGCTGTGGCAATTATAGAGGGAGACCGAGAGACACTAGCATTAGCTTAGGGCGCGTGATCAATTGAAAAATTTTGCGGCGAACCGAAGGTCAGCGAAGCTAAAATGATGAGTTTCGAGAACCGTATCGCAGAATATATCAGAGAGTATTTGAGGAACGGAAGCCCAGAAAACCGCCATTTGCAGCCCAAAAGACGATCATTGATGGCACGTCCTAGCCAATTTTGATGAAAATAACGTTGGGTAGAAAGAAACCTAACTATCTAAATTAAGTTAAAAAAACCTAACTATATTTAAAGGATTACCTGTTTTTCCTATGAAATTCAAGGGGATGTGATGACAAACCAAGAAATGAATTTTCCTTCCCATGGTGCGGATGAGCTATTAACTACCCTCAATGCCATAAAATTTACCAGTCGGGAAATAGATATTATTACATTAATTTTTCACACCCGGGGGTCAAGTAAAATAGCTGGCTTCTTATCTATATCCACGCGAACTGTTGAAACCCACACGGCGAATATCATGCGCAAAATGGATGCGAATTCACGGGAAGGCATTATCGATTTTGTCGAAAAATCCGGACAGGTTCCTTGGATTCAAAAACACTACCAGAATCTATTGGAGCAAATTGATTTCAAAAAACAGTTGCGGGAAATATTCAGGCTGATACAGGGCCGTACTTTTTGTTGTTCCCTGATTATTGGGAGCGAACAAGATGAGGCTGCGCATCTTGCTTCTACCCTTAAAGAGCATCTGACTCTAGCAGGGATTAAAGCGGTTCTCAAAAAAAATACTGACGAAGAAACTCAGCTTGGGGTGCCTGAAAATCTTTCTTCTGAACACCATATTTTCTATATTCTTCCCAAAATATTAGTTGATAAGTTTCAGATAGATAAGGAGGGATTCTCCGTAGATATTTCTAACTTAGTTGAGAAAAACGCCCCTACGCCGGTGACCTTCATTTTATTGTGCGGGGATAATAGCAATATTCCCCAAGAGGTTTCAGGCCAAGAGTGCTGCATTTTTTTTGGGAATCAAAACCAAGGATATTACCCTTCGTTCTTTAGCGTCTTAAAAAGGATATTGCCAGAGCTTAATCTTGATGAGGTTATCTCAAGCTTTAAAGGTAAGCATGAGCATAATACTTGCCAAACAACCTCTGCCACAGTTCCTTTTGGTTTATGGGGTAGCCTAAAAAAAGGTATCATTTTAAAAAATAAAGCACAGCTTTTTGTCTTTGCATCCATTTTTCTATTAACTTCTTCCCTGTTGGGGGCATTTATAATCCAGTATTGCGGTGATTGTGGTGAAAAAAAATTAATGCCTCCTATCCGGTCGGATTTAGTTGTCCCAACAGACCATACTTCTCTAGGCCGTTCCTATGTCATCAGCAAAATAGAAGAAAGTTTAAAAGGCAATAGAAGGATTCAAACTATTGCGCTTGTCGGTATTGGGGGCGCTGGTAAAACAACCATAGCCCGGAAGTACGCTCGTCAGCAAAATGCCAATATTATCTGGGAAATTAACGCCGCAACACGGGAGGGGTTGAGAAATTCATTTGAGCGCCTGGCGGATGCTTTATGTCAATCTGAAGAAGAAAAGACAGTCCTGGCAGGGTTGCAAAATATAAAGAATAACCTGGAGCAAGACCATAAAATACTTCTCTTCGTAAAAGAAAGAATGAAAAAAATTTCTAACTGGTTCTTAATTTATGATAATGTCGAAAAATTTTCAGATATCCATAAACATTTTCCTTATGATTCAAAAGGTTGGGGAAATGGGAAAGTTATTATTACAACCAGCAACGGTAATACCAAGAACAATAACTTTATTAACAAATTTATTCAAATAGGGGAATTGTCCCCCCAAGAAAAATTAGATCTTTTTGAAAGCATTATGAATCACGAAGGGGCTGAAAGGTTTACCTTAGAGCAAAAAGAGAAGGCCGGCTCTTTTCTGGATGAGTTGCCACCCTATCCTTTAGACATTTCTATTGCTGCTTATTATTTACAATCCACCAACACGCCCTATAAGGAATATCTGGACCGACTCAAAGAAAATAGCAAAGATTTTGACACCATCCAGGCCGATGTTGTGAAAGAGGCCAGTGGTTATACCAAAACACGTTACGGGATCGTCACCTTATCTGTAAAAGAATTGATCACAATACACAAAGACTTTCAGGACCTTCTCTTACTGGTGAGTTCCATAGGTTACCAAAACATCCCAAAATGTTTGCTCGCTCACTATAAAGGGGACGCGGTTGCCGACAATTTTATTTATCACTTGAAAAAATACTCCCTTGTCACCAATGAATCTTTTTCGAGTTCTACCCCCACGATTTCTATTCACAAAAAAACCCAAGAAATAATTTTACCATATTTAATCAATCTGTTGAAAACGACAGATAGGAAGCCATTATTACAGGTAATGGCAATGAGGATCGAGGAATATGTCCTAGACGCGGTTGATAAGGAAGATTTCTCAAGGATGAAGCTTTTAGCGCCCCACGTCGAAATCCTTTTGAACCGGGATGATTTATTAAGTGAAGCAATGAGGGCTTCTCTGAAGGGGGCATTAGGGTGCATTTATTACTACCTGAAACACTATCCTAAAATAAAGCAATTCTTGGAAGAAAACCTTGTAGATTTGAAGCATCATTATGGGGAGAAGAATAGTAAAATTGCCCGCATATTAGTCTATTTAGGGAATTTTTATCGGTCAATGGGGGATTATGACAGGGCAAAAACGTTACTTGAACAAAGCTTGGATATTTGTAAAGAAAGCCCAGATGATCTGAGACGTGCAAAAGCCTTTGGGTATTTAGGGGCCGTTTATCGGGATTTAGGGGAATATAAAAAGGCCAAACCCATTCAGGAAATATAAGCAGGATTTTAGGAGATTATGAAAAAGCCAAGGAATTACTGGAACAGAGCTTTAGCATTTACAAAAAACAATCCGAGGATTATGTGGGAGCTGGGTGGGCCCTTGGTTATTTAGGGTCAGTCCATAGGCTACTAGGGAACTACAAGACAGCAGAAGATTTTATTGAAAAGGCGCTTTCCATCACAAAAAAATATTTTCATGAAGACCATATTTATGTTGCTTCTCAATTATCTTTTTTAGCAAGTGTTTATATCGAAATCGGCGATTATCAAAAATCTAAAAATCTTCTCAAAGGCAGTTTAAAAATTTATCTGGAAAATTATGGGGAGAATCATATTAAGACTGCCAATATCTTTAGAATTTTAGGGGAAGCCTATTGTTTGGAAGGGAACTTGGAAGCGTCTGAAGAATTCATTAATAAGTCTTTATTGATCTACCAACAGAAGAATAGTCCGGCAAGCTTTAAATCCCTTGAAAGTTTGGCAAGGTTATACTTAAAAAAGGCGACCCAGGCAATCAATGAAGGAGATGCCAAGCAAGCGCAAAATTTTCAGAACCGGGCCATACATTATTTAAAGCAATCATTACAAATGATCAAAGATTGCTTTTCCGAAGATTCCCCCCACGCGACAAGAATCCAGTTAAAGCTGGACGGCTTGAGCAAACAAGCAAAAGCGTAAGTGAAAATTGGCTCTTAGCAACGTATACTTAGGTACTTACTTACGTTTGTTCTCCTGATAAACCATCCAAAAATTTTTTCATAAGGTTGCGTCATGACAGTCATGGTGACAGTCATGAATCAACAAATAAACGAATGGAGATAATGATGGTTTGTCAAGACAAAAAGATTCTTCACTTAAATTTTAGAAAAAGCTGTTTAGTAGGCTTTCCTGCCTTATTGTTAAGCATTTTTCCTACTTTTGCTGCAGACGGTGGATACGAAAGCGAAGAAGGAAGAAAGTTTAGAGTATGGCAACAAAGATATACTCGTCTTGCCAAGTTAACCCCTGATGTTGGTGCTGTGTCTAATCATGAGTGTGAACGAGCATTAAGAACATTAAGCTCGAATGAAAAACCTTTAGCTTACCGGGGAGAAGTTTATTTTGGTAATTCTCCCTTTAGACAAGCTGCCATTCCTCAAAACGGTAACAATACAGCCTATGTAGGACAACACCATGCGAATTACGTCCAAAGAGATGAGGACATACTTCCTCACTATGAAGCTTTTGCAGTTCCCCAATCTAAAGATGCTAAGGTAGGGGAAGGGGCATATGCTAGAGATGAACCGACGTTTATCGAATTATATTCTTTAAGCTCTGGGAAAATGGTGGTTGAAAAGAAAGATCGCCGTAAGCTTAGAGCCGATGACACTGTCATTGTGTTTGACCCAGGTCATGGCGTGGATCATGCTCATACTCTAACCTATAAAGGCTCTAATTCTACGCGTGATGTAAATAATTTTACCCCTCAAAATGCATACTACAATCGCTTTGTCCGCATGCCTCTCGTAAAAGAAGCCCATACAAAGGGTTTTTCATTTAAAGAGATCGCTATTTATGGCGAGACACCCCTATTTATTACCCGACAAAGTGGCAGCAAGAAGGTGAAGCAACCTATACCAGAAGGTTTTGTATTTTTCTTATTAAATAGGGCAACAGGTTTAATAGAAAATTCATATTACTTCCCAAATTTTCATCATTACAAACAGGAAGCGGAAGCCAATTCAAATACCAAAGGAGTGTTGTGGAGATACTTTGCAAAAAAATATGAAATCTCCAAAATTTTAGCTCATAGCATTTGGGGGTATGATGAGATCCCTGGCGAAGCAGCGCGCCGTCAAGCGCAACAGAAATCCGAGCATGTGGGATATCGTGCTTTAAGTGGCAGGTTTGAAACTTTGGCGAAGGGCGTATGGTCTGAATCAGCGCGGAATGCTTTCGTCCGGACATCTGCAATCTAT
This sequence comes from Alphaproteobacteria bacterium, assembly GCA_021323455.1. Classification (GTDB taxonomy): domain Bacteria; phylum Pseudomonadota; class Alphaproteobacteria; order Paracaedibacterales; family VGCI01; genus VGCI01. The sequence continues at coordinate 29,917 of JAJONN010000006.1, forward strand.
AGAATAGAAAGAGCTGCTGAGTTTGATAAGAGCGTTGAGAATATGCTCCAAATTGCCCAAATATTAGATAGTAAATTTAAATATTTAGAATTTAAAGGAACTCTTTATGCACCTGAATTAGCCAAAATATGGTTAGACCGTGCTTATGCTGAAGTGAAAAGAAAAGGCTACCCCGCCGAAGATATTTTCCATTTTATTAATTTTGAATCCCGGCTTCCTTTGCGGGAAAATATGATGCCGCATCTTATTGCAGCTCTTGAAAGTAATCTAAAGGCGGCTCCGAATGACGAACATATCGTCAGGCTTTTAGAGTACTTCGATGAAAAAAAAGATGAAGATAAATACGTAAGATGGAGCCAACGGTTAAGCCGCTTAGTCCGTGCTTCTTTGGTGCCTGGCTCTATTGTTATAAATAGTATGCGTAAAATACGAGAGAACATAGCAAATACCAACTTGGTTAACATTGTTTTTGATCAGGCAATAACAGAGAAAAATATAGAAGAAATCATCATTGGTTTTAAATTGAGAGCAATACAAGAGCAGTCTCCCTATGAGAGAAGCTTAAATTTCCTTGAGTTTACGACCATATCTACAGCAGCGCTCGAGAAACTTTTCCAATTTTTTGAAAATGGTTTCACTTACGAAGGAATAGAGTTGTGCGTCGATGTCTGCGAAACAGCTATTAAATTATCGGGTTTTAAGAAGGAGGTCATAGAGAGCTACTTGAAGGTGCAATGCCCTGCAACACGAGTTACAATTTTAACATAGATAAGACAGTATAAAGGAAGAAAAGAGGGTTACATCCATCTGATGTTTCCCCTCCTCTTTTTTTAGATTAAGAATCCTTTACAATTATTTTTTCAGAGGTTGAACTTATGGGACGGAATTTTGAATTTTAGGCAAGTCCTTTCTGACAGGGGAAGTAAGATGGGCAATTAAAAAATTTGACTTCTATGAATAATTTTTATAAGAATATAACCCTTCATGACCGTAAAAGGGTATGAAAAAAACCAGTTTTATACGTCACTGACGTATAGAGAAACTTCGGTAGGAAGAAGGCAAAAACGGAAGGCGGCTAATTTCTTCCCTTTTGGGAAATTTCCTATGAGTGCAGCGTGGCGATTGAGGGGGTGTGAAAAAAACTAGTTTTATACGCCAGTGACGTATAGAGAACCTTCGGTAGGAAGCAAGAACAAGGACGGTTCATTCCTCTTCTGGAAGAGACCTCACGCAACAGCGGCTTTATCTTGTCCTGCTTCTTCGACGTGAATGATGCCGGCATAAGCACAGATCAATTTCGAGGCATCTGTCAGGGCAGGACTATTCTGCAACAGGGCCGCATGGGAACCGGATACCCAGGGGGCACCCGTTTTGGGGGTGCAAGGCTGGGGCTGTAAAACGCCATTGGCTTTTTTTGTTGCTGCCGCAACAGCAGGATTTGCCAGGCTTGTACATAAACAAAAAGGGAATATATTCTGATAAGGCACATGGTCCATAATGGTGGCTATGGTTCGGCCATCGACAGCCGCCCAACCGTCTATTGTCAGATCTAGATAGAGGTTCATATCCAGATCTGGAACATAGGTTTGAAGGGCGCTCTTTAGGGTAGATTCCAGGCGGCCTTTTAGTGCCAGGGCTGCATCCATCCTTGCCTGGAGAGCGCCTCTGGCCTCTAGGAAGCCTTTTACAAAGCGTTCTTTTTTCAGGATAGCGCCTGTATAAGCATCAAACACAATGCGCAACCCGTCTTCCAGGTCATTCAGAAAGTTTGTTTGCAATACTAATTTACCCTGTAAGTTATAGAATTTGCTTGCCCCGTGCATGAGGCCGTCTCTAAAGGAGATAGCGGCCGTCAGCACACCATTTGCGTACGTTGAAAGCATCCCATGGAGTTTTCCGCCAACAAACATCAGTTTTTGAATCACTTGCCCAGCCGTATTATAAAACAAGCTTTCTCCTTCCAGGACACCATTCACATAAAAGGACTGGTTCATTAAATTTCCCAGGGCGTCATATACTTTAACAAGCCCGTCCGGCACAGAAAGGCTGGCTGATAGCGTAACATCAGGAACGCTGGGATCAAAAAACATCTGGAAGTATCCAGACGGCAAGCTAAAGGGGGAGACCTTGAGCTTGGACGAACAGGTTCCATAAGAACAGGAAAGGCTAACGTCATTAACAACGAGAAAAGGCATATCAAGTTCCTCTCAAGGTTCAAAACCTACCCTATTTTCAACGCACCCTTGATATTGACCAGTGGAGATTTCAGGATAATGCCCGAGCCTGACTCAACATTGACCAATGCCGCTGTTTTCAGGTTAATCAAGCTGGCTGATTGTAAATTGAGCATACCTGCTGATTTCACATTGACCATAGCGGCTGAGTCCAGATTAAGCGGTCCTGCAGCCTTCACATTGACGACAGCGCTAGACTGTAAGGTCAACGGCGCGGCAGCTTTCACCGTCGTCATGCCCGTGGACTGTAGGGTAATGTTTCCGGTTGCCTTGATGTTAATATTGCCTGTAACGTCTATCGTCATATTCCCAGCGCCCAGTTTCGTTGTCTGGTTTCCTTTTGAAATTTTGATTGTGCTGTCTCCGTTGGTAATGGAGAGGGTATGGGCTGCCCCTGGCCCTTTCAGCTCAACCGTACGGTTGCCCTTATCCAAAGTGGTTGTCTCATTGCCTTTTTTAATATGGATAATGTTATTTCCGTCGGTAAGGGAAAGGGTGTGCGTTGTCCCCGATCCTTTCAAATCAACCATGCGGTTGCCCTTATCCAAAATGAGCGTGTCATGCCCGGTATCTCCTCCGTTCAATGTCACGAGCCGCTGGCCTTTTTTGATGGTGGACGTGTCATCTCCTGTCTTGATTAGAAGCGTCCGGGAATGTTCAACAACGGTATTCTGGTCTTTTTGGGCATGGGTGTAAATTTCTTCTGATCCTTTCTTATCCTCAAACCGGAATTCATTGAAGCCACCACCGCCCTTGGTGCTATTAGACTTGATGGTGCTTTTGGTTGGTTCCGCCTTTGAGTAGGGAGAAGCATTTTGCCCATTATAAACACATCCTGTAATCAGGGGACGGTCAGGGTCTCCATCTAGAAATGTCACGACGACTTCCATGCCCACGCGGGGGGTGAACAAGCCGCCCCAATTGCTTCCCGCCCATAGCTGAGCCACGCGAATCCAGCAGGAGCTTTTCTCATCCTTCGTGCCGCGTTGGTCCCAGTGGAAATGGACCTTGATGCGCCCAAACTCGTCGCACCAGATTTCCTCGCCCGCCTTGGTGGTGACAATGGCTGTTTGCGTGCTGTGAATCAAGGGCTTGGGCGTGACGCGCTCCGGGCGAAAAGGGACGGTCGCTGGAAAGGCCACAAACTCATTTGCATAGCACTCCTGGTCGCTTGTGGCATCCTGGTTCATACGATGGTGGACGCGGTATAAAACATACTTCTTGTTTAAGGTTGCCCGGGGGTGGTCCGACATTGAAAACTCAGACATGGGGCAAAATAAGGGAACGGTTGAGGAGCCCCTCAAAGTAATTTTTGCCCATTCGAGGTCCTGAAGGCGGTGATTGGTGACCACATCGCCCTCTTTTGTTTTCATGAACAGGCCGGGGTAATGATAAACTTCCCCACCCGCTCCTTCCCCGGAAACCTTGTTATACAGGCTCATGGTGGGCGTCTTAAAGTTAAAGTCTGTCGCTGCAAATTTCTTGGCAACTACCTGCTCTTGGGAACGGATGGTATGGAGAACATTGAAATGGATGGCTCCTGAATAAGATTTCAGATAAGGAATCTTTTCAGGATTCACAGCTTTAGCGCCTTTGGAATCATCGGCAATTACCATCTTATGCGTTGAGTTCGTGTGTTTGAAGAAATAGAAAATGCCCTCTTCTTCCATGAGGCGGCTGACAAAATCAAAGCAACTTTCTGCGTATTGCACCCCTTTCCCACAGGAAGAGGTTTTATCCTCAATTTCCGTGACGCCATTTTCACTCAAAACTTGCTTGATAATATCCATGGCAGATTTGTTCTGGAAAATGCGATGATCGCGGGTAAATTTCAGCAGCCAAAATTTGGGGTAAACCTTTGCCTGGTAAAATGTAAAATTATTTTTTTCCTTGCGAACCGTCCATCCTTGTTCTGCGGCTCCCACAATCCCGCAAAAATACCGTTTTTCTTTTCCGTACTTGTAAGTAATCTGGACTTCCTTGCCCACCAGTGCGGACAAGTCCAGGGATGGGGAAGTCGAGTGCATCTCCAGAGAAAAGCAGAAAGGGGCCGAGATTTGCTCCACCCCATCAAATTTGTCCAGAATCAGCGCATCTTTGCCCAAGGGCGTTTTGATCGTTAAATCAACATTATCCTGTACTGCCAGCATGAGTGACGCCTTGTCCTTTGTATCCCTATTTCTCGCGCTTGATTATTCTGGCATGAAGTTTTGGTAATGTTGAGAGGGAAAATAAGGCAAGGCTGATAAAATGATATTCGCAAACAAAATCGGCAAATAACCATGCAGGAAAAAGGTTGGGGACATCGAGACCTCGTGGTATCCTATCGGCACCACTTCCCAAAAAGGCGCTTAACTTAATGATTGCAAAATTAACAGGATTGCTGGATTCCACAGGCCCGGACTGGCTTATTATTGACGTGGGCGGCGTGGGGTACCAGGTTTTTGCTTCTGGAAGGACGTTGTCCCAGCTTCCCCCGATGGGTCAAAGGTTTTCCTTGATGATTGAGACGTTGGTGCGCAATGAACAAACACAACTGTTTGGTTTTTCTGAAGAGAGGGAACGGAGCTGGTTCCGTTTGCTCTTGGGTATTCAGGGGGTTGGCGCGAAAGTCGCCTTGGCCCTCTTGACAGCCCTTTCTGCTGATGATCTCCATCGGGCCCTTTTAACACAAGACCAAACTCTCATCACGCGGGCTGATGGCGTTGGGCCTAAGCTTGCGGGGCGTATCGTCGCTGAACTCAAAGGCAAGGTTGGCGGGCTTGATTTAGGATTATCCAGCGCAAGTCCAGAAGTTGTGGCTGGTATACCTTCCCTTTCCGGTGGCATGAGCGAAGCCATTTCTGCGCTCACCAACCTGGGGTATCGCCGTTCGGAAGCTGTTGAAGCTGTTGCCAAATCCTCCCAACGATTAGGGCCAGGAGCGTCAACAGAAGCCCTCATCCGCCAGGGGCTGAATCTATTGTCCCAATCCCTGGCAAGCGGGGCCTCCCATGGTTGACCCTAAGCCAGACGGGCGTATTAGCACGCCAGAGCTTCTTGAAGAAGATCAGGGGGAAGTCTCCTTGCGCCCTTTAAGCCTCAAGGACTTTACCGGACAAGCCCCGGTGCGCGCCAATTTAAGCGTGTTTATTGAGGCTGCCCGCGCCCGGGGGGATGCCATGGATCACGTTTTGCTCTTCGGCCCGCCAGGCTTGGGCAAAACAACCCTAGCCCAAATCATCGCGCGGGAACTCGGCGTTGGTTTTCGCACGACTTCCGGTCCCATCATCGCCCGCGCTGGTGACCTGGCTGCCCTCTTGACGAACCTCCAGCCACGGGATGTCTTGTTTATTGACGAAATCCACCGCCTCAGCCCCGCCATTGAAGAAATTTTGTACCCTGCCATGGAGGATTTCAAACTAGATATTATGATTGGCGAAGGGCCGGCTGCTCGTTCTATCCAAATTGATTTGCCACCCTTTACCCTTGTGGGCGCGACTACCCGCAGCGGGTTGCTGACACAACCTTTACGGGAACGGTTTGGCATCCCGTTGCGCCTTCAGTTTTATGAAGTGGATGAACTGAAACGCATCGTGAAGCGGGGGGCGGATTTGCTGGGTTTTGATTTAAGCCCAGACGGCGCGACAGAAATCGCCCGCCGGTCCCGCGGGACACCGCGGATTGCGGGGCGCCTCTTACGCCGAATTCGAGACTTTGCCGCGGTGGGTGGCCAAGCCATCGTTACAGCGGAAGTGGCGAACCTGGCGCTGAATCGATTGGGTGTTGATCGCTTAGGGCTTGAAGCCCAAGATCAGCGCTACCTTCACTTAATGGTCGATTTTTATAAAGGCGGCCCTGTGGGCGTTGAAACCCTTGCCGCAGCTTTGGCTGAACAATCCGAAACGCTGGAAGAAGTCATTGAGCCTTATCTCATCCAGCAAGGGTTGATCCAACGCACGTCCCGCGGGCGCATGCTTACCGACCTGGCTTATGACCACCTAGGGTTGGCGAAAGCTGAAGCTGTTTAAATCCTTTAAAAATTGTCGAGTTCTGCTTTGGTAAATAATATTTTCACCCATTTTCTGCTTGAAAAATATAGTAATACTACTATATTATGAAGTGAAGGGATGTCTCGTGCTAAAGTCACTATATTGGGTTGGTAGTTCCAAGGATGATCTCATGGAATTTCCAGAAGATGTCCGAGAAGAAGTTGGCTATTCTCTCTATTGGGCCCAAAAAGGGGATAAACATTTTTCTGTAAAGCCCCTTAAAGGCTTTAAGGGAGCCGGGGTATTAGAAGTCGTTGAGGACTATAAGACGAATACTTATAGGGTAGTTTATACAGTTGCATTTAAAGAATCCGTATATGTTCTCCATGCTTTTCAAAAGAAATCCAAGCATGGGATTGCAACACCAAAGAAGGAAATAGATCTTATTGAGGCAAGGTTTAAGCTGGCCCAAGAAGATTACGACAGGAGAAAGAAATGACCGAAAAGATTATTAAGGCAGGGGACAACATATTTGCTGACCTCAAAATCCAGGAACCCGAAGAGGTCTTGGCAAAAGCTGAATTAGCTCGAAAAATCCAGAAAACTATCACATTAAGGAAGCTTACCCAACTCCAGGCAGCCCATATTTTGGGATTAAGGCAGCCGGATGTGTCTGATTTGTTTCGAGGACGGCTCCATAAATTCTCCATCGACCGCTTGATCCATCTGCTCAACTTATTGGATTGGGATGTTAATATTGTTATCAAAAGGAAGCAGCCAAAGGCTCAAATAGGGGTTACGCATGTCGTTGCTGTTTAGGTTGGTTTTCAACTCAAAGATGGATGAAGGATATCTATTAATGGTCAGGTCCTCTCATCATCTCCTTATCATTAAGGAGCCCGAATACGCGGCAAGAAGGACGTAAAATAAGAATCAGGGGTAATGATTTCTCCTTTAATCCCCAATTCTTTTTCAGCTTCTTCTAAAGCGGCAGTTTCCCTTTTCAAGGTATCCGGGTCGTTCATATCCCAGCAAACTTGATAGAGATGCCACGTGCCCAAACCATCCCGCGCCATAAAATCAACCTCTTTACGCGTTTTGGTTAGATAATAACAAACTTCTTCATGTTTGCTTCTTCTTAAGTCCAGATAAACAAGATTCTCAAAATGATGTCCTACATCTTGGGTACGCCCTATCGTGTAGGCCCTGGCTAATCCTGTATCAACAGCATATATTTTCTTAGGGTTTGTTTGTATCTTTCGCAATGAATCATCATAGAGCGACACAGGAAAAGCAAGGTAAGCATCCGAGATGTACCCAAGGTAATCATGGATGGTGTCTTTCCCTACTGAGAAGCCTTGACTTTTCAGGTCATTGTAAAACTTATGGACAGCAAAACTGCACCCCGTGTTCCTGAGAAGTGTCTTGATCATATACCGAATCAGGGCAATATTGGTAATGCGGTAGCGCTCCACAATATCTCGTAAAATAACGGTAGATACATAGTTCTGTAAGGTATACCGCCAGGCTTGATGATCCAGTTGATGATTTAAAAATATGTTTTCCGGGAATCCGCCTTGCTCCATGTAAAAATTTAAATGTCCTTTCAATTTGTCCAGGGTATTTTTTCCCAGAACCTTGCCAGGCGTATCTATCTGTTTTGCCCTTAAATATTCAGAAAAGCTGAAAGGCCAGACCTCGACCGGATAGGAGCGGCCCCGCAAGGAAGTATTAATTTCCTTACTCAAGAGCTTTGCTGATGAGCCGGTCAGATAAATTTTCACTTTTTTTGTGTCAAAATACCTCCGTATGACTGTATGCCACTGATCAACGTTCTGGATTTCATCAAAGAACAGGTAGCAGAGATGATCATGGTTTTCAGGATAGAGCGTATAAAATGCATCAACCAATTCCCCGAATTCTTTTTGGGTCATGGGAAGCAAGCGGTCGTCTTCAAAACTTATAAAAAGGATCCGGGTGATGGGTACATCTTTGAGCAGTCTTTGTATGACTTGAAGCAAAGAATACGTCTTGCCTGTACGCCTCATCCCTATAGCAACCATAATCTTGTTTGCGATTGTAGGGAAATGTATTTCTCGAGAGACACCCCCCGTAAAGGCGTCCATTTTTTCACGGAATTCCTCAATCAATGTTTGAAGCAAAATATTCATTTTTATAATCCATCCTTGTATACAAGGACAGATTAACATAATTCTATCATTTTATACAAGGACGGATTCCTAGAGATCTGTCCTTATGAATAAGGGTATAGTAATATAAATCCATCCTTATGTGAAAGGACAGATTTTGAGAGTTGGGTTTAGCACTTTGAAAAATAAGCGCAAAATCCCTCACACCATCCCCCTTAGTCGATACAATTCTTCCAAAGCCTGACGGGGAGAAAGGTCGTCGAGGACGAGGGCGCGTAAAGCTTCTTCGACGTGAGAAGAGGCGGCGGGAAGGGAGGTAGGCCCAAAATTTTCAAATGAGGCCGGCGGAACCGCAAACGGCGCAGCCGCAGCTGGAATTTCTGGCGCGTCTTTGCGGCTCTTTTCCAGGGTTTCCAAAACCTGTCCTGCGCGCTCCACGGCCAAGGCAGGCAAACCCGCGAGGGCGGCGACATGGATGCCGTAAGATTTATCGGCGCACCCGGGAACAACTTCATGAAGAAAGATGACGTCACCGTTCCATTCCTTGATGCGCATGGTTGCGCAAACCATCATGGGCAGGTTTTTCGTAAGTTGCGTCAGCTCATGGTAATGGGTGGCAAATAAGGCTCGGCATTTATTGACATTACACAAGGACTCAACTACGGCCCACGCAATGGACAAACCATCGAAAGTGGCGGTGCCGCGCCCAATCTCATCCAAGATAACGAAGGAGCGGGACGTGGCTTGGTGCAAAATGGCGGCGGTTTCGACCATCTCTACCATAAAGGTTGAGCGGCCGGCCGCCAGGTCATCAGCCGCACCAACCCGGCTGAAGATGCGATCAACGATCCCAATGTGCGCCGACGCGGCGGGCACGTAAGAGCCCATCTGGGCCAGTAAAATGATCACCGCATTCTGGCGCAAATAGGTGCTTTTTCCGGCCATATTCGGCCCCGTCATCAGGATAAGCCTTGTTGCCTCATCCATCCGGCAACTGTTTGCCACGAAAGGGGTATCGCTCACCGTTTTTAAGGCCGCTTCAACGACCGGATGGCGTCCTTCTTTCACCTCAAACACCAAGCTGTCATCCACCAGGGGGCGCACATAATTTTCACGCGCCGCCAGGTCAGCGAAAGCTGCGGCCACATCAATACTGGCAAGCGCGCGGCAGGTTTGCAAAATCTCGGGCGCGCGACCCTGGATTTCCCCGATTAAGTCGGCGAAAAGCTGGAGTTCCAGCGCCAGGGCCTGGTGAGCGGCGGCTTCAATCTGGCGTTCCAGCTCAGATAAAGCCACGGTTGTATATCGGATGGAAGACCCCAAGGTCTGGCGGTGGATAAATTCTTCGGCCTCTCCTGCTTTCGCAAGAGCAAGCTTTTGCGCATGGGAAGGGCCAATATCGACGTGATAGCCGATAACATTATTATGGCGAATTTTTAAGGTGTTGATGCCGGTCTTGGCAATGTATTCCGCTTGCAGTTTTTGGATGAGGCTAAAACTGTCATCCCGAAGGGTGCGGTAGGTGTCCAGACCTTCATGGTAGCCGGGCGCAATAAAGCCCCCATCGCGCGCATGAGGGGGCAAGCTTTCGGCAAGCGCGCGGCTAAGACGGTCCAGCACCGTTAAATGCCCCCCTAAACGGTCAGATTCCCGCGATAAAGGACTTGGCATTTTTTGCAGCGCTAACAACTTCTGGATTCCTTCCGCTTGCGTTAAGCCATCGCGAAGCGCGGCTAAATCGCGGGGGCTTCCCCGCCCCAGGTTGATGCGAGATAATGCCCGTTCCATATCGGGACATAATTTTAAAGCTTGGCGAACTTGGTCTCTTACGTCACGCGCTTCTCTAAAAAACGTCACCATGTCCAGGCGTTGGGCAATGGCCGTAGCGTTCGTCAAAGGGGCATTTAAACGTAAGCTTAACAAGCGGCCCCCAGCCGCTGTCAGCGTTCCGTCAATGGCGTCAAGGAGCGTGCCTTGGCGCTGCCCGCTCAAAGTGACTTCCAGCTCCAGGCTGCGCCGCGTTGCGGGATCAATCATTAAAATGGCTTGGGACGAGATCTTGCGGGGACGCTCGATCATCTTCAAGGCGGATTTTTGCGTGATGTGGATATAATCAACCAATGCGCCCGCGGCTCGAATTTCCCCCTCGGTAAAGGTCCCGAAAGCATCCAGGGTTTGGACCTGGTAGACCTCTTCCAAGCGGCGTCGGTTATTCTGGCCGTCGAACCGCGCTTGCGGCAACGGGCTTAATTTTTTCTTCCAGGCAGCAAATGTTTCATAAAGGCCAGGTTCTTCCAAAAGACGGTCCGGCAGGACGATTTCGGCAGGATTGAGGCGCGCGAGAAGGGACGCTAACCCCTCCGGCGTTGTTTCTTCAATCAAGAATACGCCCGTTGATAGGTCAATCGCCCCAACGCCAATTACTTTTTGCATTAAGGGAGAAAGTGCCACTAAAAAATTGTTTTGGCGTGCTTCCAAAAGACCGTCTTCTGTCAAGGTCCCGGCGGTGACAACCCGTACCACATCCCGGCGCAAGGGGCCCTTGGCACCCCGCTTTTTTGCTGTTTCCGGGTCTTCCATTTGTTCGCAAACCGCAACCTTAAATCCCTTTTGAATGAGCCGGGCTAAATACGTCTCATAGGTGTGGGCTGGGACGCCACACATGGGGATTTCTTCCCCTTCTTGCTTCCCACGTTTGGTTAAGGCAATATCGAGCGCCTTGGACGCACAAACCGCATCCTCAAAGAAGAGTTCATAAAAATCACCCATTCTGAAAAACAATAGGCAAGCGGGATATTGTTGTTTTATTTCCCAATATTGCGCCATCACGGGCGACATCCCAAGCGGTGCCGTGGTTGGCAGAGATGGCTTCTTCCTCAGTGGCTGAGGTTCATCGAAATTGAGTTGAGGTTGAGCATGGGTCATGGGGGGTATATGATTCTCCTTTTACGGATGCTTTTGGTTTTTCTATTTAAACCAGAAGGGGGCGAAAGGGCAAGCGATCAGCGTTTATTCTGCGCTATTGCGCTTACACATGTGACGATATCTCTCAAAAGGAGAGGTGCAGCAGGTTTGGTTTTTGCTTCCCTGCTGCTGGGGGGTCGCTATACGTCAATGACGTATAAAGTTGGTTTTTTTTATCTGTCTACACGCCCTTTTGCTGACACTTATGGTGGCCTCTTCCACAAAGGGAGAGAGGCAACAGACCTTATTTTTGACTCGATGCTTGCTGAGCTTCCCTATACGCCAATGGCGTATAAAACCGGTTTTTTTGTATCCCTCCCCGATCATGGCAAGAAGAGTCTCTTATAAGAGCTCCTTCCAGGATTTGTCAAATTTTAAAATTGCCCCTAAAGCATGATCCTTCAAGCCGACCGGTTCTTTTCGTGTCAATAGGAGAGGGACGCTATCTCTTAAGGGTGTCCCGGGACTTGATTCATGAATGCAGTATAATGGATGCTGAAAAATAAACATAATCAAAATGCCCTAAATCCTTTCCGACGGCGGTGTACCTTAGTGAAGGGTGCCTGGGCAATTTAACAATTTGAAAACATATCCACTTTTCTGTCATGATACGGGTTCCGAAATCCTTGAGAGGGCGGTCCGCATGGACATCCGTTATCTACACCGCACAGCAAAAACGTGCCGCCAAGCTGGCCTTCAAAAGCTGCACGGCCCTGACAGCGACAAGAAAGCGGCTATGCGCCGGCGCATCCTTTTTTTATACCGCGTGGCGAAAGAACGCCGCCAAGTTTATGAGCAAGAGCGGCAACGCTATGCGTGGGAGCAACGGGCCCGTCCCAGCCAACGCCCTCCGGCTGGGAACTGGCGAACCTGGCTCATCCTTGCCGGACGGGGGTTTGGCAAAACCCGCACCGGCGCTGAAACCATACGGGGCTGGGTCAAGAGTGGCCGCTGCCGGCGCATTGCCTTGATCAGCAAAACCATGAGCGAAGCGCGTGCTGTCATGGTGGAAGGGATCAGCGGGCTTCTGGAAATCCACCCTCCGCAGGAACGCCCGGTCTTCCAGCGCACGCGCCAGCAACTTGTTTGGCCCAATGGTGCGGTGGCAACCCTTTATGGGGCGGATTCCTTTGACCGGTTGCGCGGCCCCCAGTTTGATGCGGTCTGGATGGATGAGCTGGCCAAGTTCCGGTACCCGGAAGAAGCCTGGAACCAGGTGATGCTCGGCTTACGCTTTGATCGAGAAGCTCCTGGCCCGCAGCGATGTGGCGGTTACGAAAGGGACAACTTTTGAGAACCAGCCCAACCTGGCGCCGGCTTTCCTGGACCAGATCGTCAAGCAGTTTGACGGCACGCGCTTAGGCGTGCAGGAGCTTTATGCCGAACTTTTGACAGAACGGCCAGGGGCCCTCTGGCGGCGGGATTTGATCCGGTACCAGGAGCCCTCTTATGATGAGGAAGGCCGCCCCATCCTGACGCGGATTGTCATTGCCATTGACCCGGCCACCACCCACCATGAAGACAGTGACGAAACGGGCATTGTCGTAGCAGGGTTGGGCAGCGACGCTTGCGTTTATGTGCTGGACGACTTAAGCGGGCGCTTCAGCCCTGGGGATTGGGGACAACGGGTGTGCGACGCTTACGAACGCTTTAAGGCAGACCGGGTGGTTGCCGAAACCAACAAAGGGGGCGACCTGGTGGAGCGCCTGTTGAGGAGCATTGACCCAACCATCCCTTATAAGGCCGTGCGGGCAACACGGGGCAAGTTCACCCGCGCCGAGCCCGTTGCCGCCTTGTATGAACAAGGCCGCGTCTTCCATGCCCGCCCGTTCCCGTTACTGGAAAGCCAGATGTGCAGTTACCTCCCCGGCGCCTCAAAATCGCCCGACCGCCTGGACGCGCTCGTCTGGGCGGTGACAGATCTGCTGCTGGAAAGCGAGACGCAGCCGATCTTCAAGATATGGACGTTTGATCCCTATCGGGACGTCTAACGGCTGTTATGGGTCTCAACCGCTTATAGGAACCAGAATCAAACATGAATTGTAGGGCGTGTGATCAATTATCGTCTTTTGGACTGCAAATGGCGGTATCTTACGTTTCCGTTTCTCAAATACTCTCTATGTATTCTACAATACGGTTCTCGAAACCCACCATTTTAGCTTCGCTGACCTTCGGTTTGCCACAAAATCCTTCAATTGATCACACGCCCTTAGAATGGACATATCCCAAGCCTGAGCCGATTAAGAGATTTAATCGGCTCAAGAATCAACTATTTTTGAGCTGATTAAGCTGTTACGCCGCTTTCAGGAAGCCCTCAAGCTTTTGGGTGGCACAGCTTTCATCAATTTTCTCAACGGCAGCAAGCTCGCGGACAAAGCGTTCCAGGGCAGCCTGGTAAATCTGGCGTTCGCTGTAAGACTGATCTGACTGGGTTGTTGCCCGATATAAATCACGGATGACTTCTGCGATAGACTTTGGGTCACCAGAATTGATCTTCGCCTCATATTCTTGAGCGCGGCGGCTCCACATGGCCCGGCGGGCCTTGGTGCGAATGGTCAACATTTGCAAAGCTTGCTTCATATCTTCTGAAGTACTCAAAGGGCGAAGACCTGCCGTTTTTGCCTTTGATAAGGGAAGGCGCAAGATCATGCGGTCTTTTTCAAAAGACACAACCAGAAGTTGAACCTCTATGTCGCCAATTGCCTGGGTTTCATGCCCAACAATTCGTCCAACACCGTGGGCTGGATAAACAACATAATCACCTTCATTAAACAGTTTTGCCATCATTGAGATCGTCATTGTCAAACTCACTTTTCTTTCGGTTGAATTTAAGGACCTTTAACATTGCATAGGTACGGTGACCTATTCTTACAAGGAACCCTGATCGGGCCCTTATGGGACTTTAGGGTCTGTCATCACTTATCGTCTCTTTCTGCGATGCGGTTCTAGAGGTCTGCCATTTTGGCTTCGTTGGCCTTCGGTTCGCTTCAAAATCCCTTAGATTGATGACACACCCTAAATTTTGAGGTGTTTAATTCGGAGGCTTTTCACTAAAATATTCCTGAAATTTATTCTTGACGGTTAACCATTGGTCGGCATCTTCCGGCGGCGTCCCTTTGCGGGTAATATTAGGCCATTTCCCCCCGGCATACTGACGATTTATTTCAACCCATTGCTCTGACCCTTGCGCTGTGTCGGGCATAATAGCCTCTGCCGGACACTCCGGCTCACAAACGCCGCAATCAATACATTCATCTGGATTGATCACAAGCATGTTTTCCCCTTCGTAAAAACAATCGACGGGACATACCTCGACACAATCCATATATTTACATCTGACGCAAGCTTCTGTAACAACGTAAGTCATTGCAAGTCTTTTTTGTTATTGCGCTCTATCCAATACAATAACGCGCTCTCTTCATAACACCTTGAGCTATTTATATACCATAATTTTAACGGATAAACAATGTTATATTTCAATAAGCAATGCTTTTTAAATACAAGCCTTGCGGGGGCGCTGTGGGGCCGCTGGCGCGGCGGTCCCGGGTTTCTAAAATTGACGGGATATCCTTCACCGCCAAGCGACCCTCCCCAACCCGTTTGAGGGTGCCCATCATAATGCGGACCTGGTTGTGCAAAAAAGAGCGGGAGGCAACCTGGGCTGTGATCGCGGTTCCCCCCGGCATTGTCACATAGCTGATGTCAAAAGCATCAAGCGTTTTCACAGGAGACGGCGACTGGCACCGCGTTGCCCGAAAGCTGGTAAAATCATGGCGGCCCAAAAGATGGTTAGCTGCCGCTTGCATTTTTTCAACATCTAAGGGCGGGATCACGTGCCAGGCCTGATTGGCCTCTAACGTCAGGGGCGCTCGCCGGTTAAGGATTCGGTACTCATAAACGCGACCTGTCGCTGAAAATCGCGCATGAAAGTCAGGGGGCACAATTTCAGCACGCAAGATAACGACGCCCTGGTTGCGTAAATAATGGTTTAACCCGTCGCAGATGCGCCAGAGTGGAACCGCAGGGGATAAATCAACATGGGCAACTTGCCCCAGGGCGTGTACGCCCGCATCGGTGCGCCCTGCGCCTTCAACGAGGGTTTTTTCCTGAAACAAGGCGGTGATGGCTTCCTCAATGGCCTGCTGGACAGACGGTTGCTTGCGTTGGCGTTGCCAGCCGCTAAATCGGTTCCCCTCGTACTCAACCGTTAGCTTATAGCGGGGCATGGCAAAATAGACCCGACAGGTAAGGAATAGCCCCGCAGGAAGGTTGCGGCGTCCAAGGCTGTCCCGCCTGGGCGCTGAAGGATTTTGATGCGTAAAGCCCCTTCACCGCACGCAATGGTCAGTTGATCATCGAGAACGGTTCCTGGCTCTCCCGTGATATGGGTGATAGCTTCTGCGGCCAGAACTTTTAACCGCACGCCCTCATGCTCAAACCAGACACCAGGCCAGGGCGTGAATGCTTGAATTTTTCGCACCCAGCCAACCGCTGAAGAGCGCCAGTGTATCTGGCCTTCTTCCCGCTTAAGCTTCCCTGCATAAGTTACGCCCTCTATCGGTTGGGGCAGGGGGTGCAAAGCACCTGTAGTATACCCTTCCAGGGCTTCAAGAAGAAGATCCCCCCCCATTGCGGACAGGGCATCATGAAGGTCTTTGGCTGTCGTGTCAGCCCGCAGGGGTATGCTTTTTTTGAGAAGCATGGGTCCTGTATCCAGACCGGCATCCATTTTCATAATGGTCAGCCCTGTGTCTTGGTCACCGGCTTCAATCGCTCGCTGGATGGGGGCTGCCCCACGCCATCTTGGTAAGAGGGAGGCATGGACATTCAGGCATCCCAGGCGTGGTGCCTCTAAAATGATTTCCGGCAAGATGAGTCCATAAGCAACAACGATTGCCAGGTCAGCGTGATGGGAGGCAAAAAGGGCCTGGTCTTCTTCATTCTTGAAATGGAGGGGGGTCAAAACGGGTATGCCTTCGGTGGCCGCGCGTTGGTGAACAGCACTTCGTTGAACCTGATAACCGCGGCCACCCGGGCGGGGCGGCTGAGAATAGACAGCAACGACATGATGGCGACTATCCAGCAACGCTTGAAGGGTCGGGACGGAAAAAGCTGGTGTCCCCATAAAAATTAATCGTAAAGGGGGGGTGTCCATCAGTATTTACGGGCTTTCATGAGTTTGCGCACCATAATTTCCCGCTTCAGACGGGAGAGGTGGTCAATGTACAGGATGCCATCCAGGTGGTCAATTTCGTGCTGGATGCATCTGGCCAAAGGGCCATCTTCCTCTATTTCAACCAGCTTGTTGTGCTCGTTTAAATAGCGGATCTTGATGCTGGTGGGACGCCCTACAGCGGCATACAGGTTCGGTACGGACAGGCAAGCTTCATCCACAAACGCTGTTTCTTCGGAAGCCCATAAGACTTCCGGGTTGGCAAGCTTCATCACACGGGGTGGCTTGCCGTTCTCCCCTGCATGGAGGTCAATCACGATGATCCGCTTGTCGATGCCGACTTGTGTCGCCGCAAGGCCCATGCCGTCACTGGCATACATGGTTTCCAGCATATCGTCCATAAGACGACGCACTTCTTCATCCACACGCTCGACAGGTTCTGCTTTTATTTTCAGGCGGGGGTTGGGCGCTGTTAAAACAGGCAGGAGGGCCATGGTCGATTGCTCTTTATCATCAAAAGGGTTCTTAAGTATTACTTATGTATTTTTTGAATTTTATTCAAGTAAATTCTATATAGCAGCCACATTCAAGGATGAAGCGCCCATTTTTTAGGAGGCGATTTCAAGGCTGAAGTGCCAAAAATATACCACTCAGGGCGCTTATACTCGCCTTAGGATTGTCCCCTAATAAATCGTCCCTGACGCCTATCAGGAAGGCAAGCCGCCTTCTTCTTGCCACAAACGCGGGAAACCCCCTTATAGGGGAATTCGGTAACATAGGGGATTAAGGGAGGAATGTCTATTTTTTGCTTGGCATGCAAGACCGCCACACCTCCCTAAAATTAATGTTAAGACCTACGGTATTTGACAGTACAGCCATTGGCAGCGAAAGTGAAGTCGTTAAGATATTTAATATTATCGACATGTTCCACCTCAAGGAGTCGCAAATTGGGTATTATACCCAGATGCCGCAAACCAACATCCGTAAGGTCATAACCTGACAAAGCAAGATGCTGAAGGCTAGACATGGTACCCAGATGCCGCAAACCATCATTCGTAACTTGGTCACAACCTGACAAATCAAGGTACCGGAGGCTAGACATGGCGCCTAGATGTTGCAAACCATCATTCGTAACTTGTTCACAATGTGACAAATCAAGGTACCGAAGGCTAGGTATGGCACCCAGATGCTGCAAACCAATATCCGTAACGCCAGGACCTGACACCCTAAGTTTCTGAATGCTAGACATAGCAGTCAGATACTGAAGACCTTCACCCGTGCCCTTTCTTAACCACAAAATAAGGTATTGAAGTTCAGACATGGCCTCCAGATGCCTCAAATCATCATCCGTAACGCGTTGACAATTTGACAAATCAAGGTACCGAAGGCTAGACATAGTACTCAGATACCGAAGACCTTCATCCGTAAAACTTATAAAGTTTGATAAGCTAAGGTGTTGAAGGTTAGGTATGGCACTTACATGCTGCAGACCTTTATTCGTAAATTCTTGACGTCTTGGTAATTCCAGATGCCGAAGGCCAGGCATAGCACTCAGACATTGAAGATTTTTATCCGTAAGATTGCCATTGTTTGACAAGTCAAGGCATTGAAGGTTAGGTAGGGCACTTACATACCGAATACTTTCATCCGTAAAACTTTTAAAGTTTGATACGCTAAGGTGTTGAAGGTTAGGTAGGGCACTTACATATCGAAGACCTTCACTCGTAAACGTACTACCTAACAAAGCAAGATGTTGAAGGTTAGGCATGGCACTTACATGCTGAAGAGCTTCATTCGTAAGCTTATAACCTGACAAAGCAAGATGTTGAAGGTTAGGCATGGTGCTTACATATCGAATACCTTCATCCGTAACCTTGGAACAGGCGGCTACTTCAAGGCGTTTGAGGAAAGTCATGGTGCTCACATGCTGAAGATCTTCATCAACAAGGTTATGAACATCCATAAGTCCAAGCCCTTGAAGTTTAGTCAAGGTAGCTAGATGGCATAGACTTTCTTTGGTTATAGTATGATAGTAAAGATGGAGTTCGAGCTTTTGAACTTTCAGCAAGTCCTCCTTATTCTCAAGTAGCCACACATTGTAATCGCCTGTTCTGGTAAAACTTCGGAATTCGCGGGCAGGTAGAAATTTGGTTTTGAGTGCATCCCTTATATGGGTACAGGTCAACGCGTAAGCGGTAAAGTTTCCAGCCTGGTCAGAATTTTCTATTTCAGCTCCTAAAGCATTTTCTATTTCATCTCCTAAAAACGTAGCAATTTTTGCAATCATGACTGCAGAAAACTGTGTCAGGTTATGATTTTGAGAGGTTGGCGGTTTTGCCCTGTCACTATCTTCTGTGGAAAAGGACGGTGAAGATAAAGCCAACGCTGCTGCTATAGCAGAAAAATACGCATAGTTAAATATTTTCATTTTACATACCTTTATTTTTAAAAATAACAATAATGATTTTTTGTTATGTAATTTAAGTAAGAATTTATTTATAAAAAAACAAGAGTTTTTTGTATAAATGAGGAAAAAATGTACAGGGCCGTAAAATCAAATTTTACCAAAAATATTTAAAAATCCATAATAATGTATTAACTTTTTGATAAAACTAATTTTTATATTACTGCTGCTTTGCAGCGAATGTGAGAGACAATCAAACGCCACAATTATGACTATCCCAAAATAACTCACTACGCGCCTTCGGAAAATCACGTTAAGTTGTTGTTTTTCAATAACTGCAATCCAGACTATGGATTCTAAACCACCTTCTAGTAAAATGTGATGTTACAGCCCTGCCTTGATAAAGAAGTGGCTATAAAAATTACATATCCATTTCTTCTTCAGTTCATGAGCCGTCTGCGGCGTTTTTATTGTTATACTAAGCATGGTCATAAAGTGAGGTTTTTATTCTGTGAAGCAATTTTCAGCCCCCCATTGCGAGGCCGCGAGCGCGTAAGTCCGTGGCGACCGTGGCAATCTCTTTGTTTTTAATCCCATAGAGATTGCCGCGTCGCTTCGCTCCTCGCAATGGCAGTGTCGGAGAAGATGAAAACCTCATTTTATGAACGCGCTTATTATAGCTTGAATTTTTTATCGACCATCAACACTCGTCCATATATGACGCCCCCGTATGGAATTTGGTTATTTAATAACCTCCCCGCTTAACTGTGCCAAGAGGCCAATCACCGTTCCGCTCAGGCATGTTGCAAGGGTTCCGGCAAAAACGGATTTAACGCCCAGCGCTACAATTTCATCGCGCCGTTCGGGAACCATGGAGCCAATCCCGCCAATCATAATCCCAATCGCGGAGAAGTTGGCAAACCCACACAATGCATAGGTCATAATAAGGGCGCTCTGGGCGCTCAACTCACTGCGCGTTAATTTTGATAGCTCCAGAAAAGCCACCACTTCATTCAAGGCCGTCTTTGTTCCCAGCAGTTTTCCCGCAGTGGGCGCTTCTTCCCAAGGGATGCCCATAAGCCAGGTTACAGGGGCCATGATGTACCCCAAAAGGCGTTGCATGGTAATGGCCTCTCCTCCAACCGTGGGAAGACAGGCCAGCAGCGCATTCAGCAAGGACACAAGGGCAAGGGCCACAATCAACATGGCCATGACATGGAGGAAAATCGTCAAGCCATCTGAGGTCCCGCGGGAAACGGCATCCATCCAGTTGGAAAATTTGTAAGGGGCAACAAGCGTGCCAGACGTCATCACGCCCTCATGGGGAACCATGATGCGGGATAAGGTGATGGCGGCCGGAATGCTGATGATGGAAGCCGTCAAAATATGGGCAATGGGGTTGGCGACCGTGCCTTCAAGGATCGAAGTATACAAGGCCATAACGCTTGCTGCCGTTGTTGCCATGCCACAGGTCATGACCGTAAACAGCTCACACCGGCTAAAATTCTTGAGGTAGGGCCGGACCAGCAAGGGCGCTTCCAGGTTGCCGAGAAATACTTTAGAAGCGGCTACAACGCCAAGGGCGCCGCCAATCCGTAACGTCCGTTGGAGGGCGAGAGAGAACAGGCGAACAATCGCGGGTAAGACTTGCCAGTGAAATAGCAACATGGAAAGGGCGCTCACCACCATAATGGTCGGCAGTGCCTGGAGGGCAAAAATAAAGGTGCTGGCCCCAGCATCAGGTGTAACGGTAAAGGGAACCGCACCGCCGCCTAAGTACCCAAACACAAATTGTGTCCCTGCCTGGGTAGCATGCTTCAACACTTCCACCCCTTTGCTCAAGCTTTCAAAAGCATACCGGATGAGGGGAAATTGCGTAATGATGACCGCAAGGCCAACTTGTAAACCCAGACCGAGGAGAATGTCGCGCTTTTGGACAGCCCGCCGATTTTCACTCAAAAGCCAGGCAACGCCCAGAAAAACAAAAATACCCGCTATGCCTTGTCCTGCCATGGGTCAACTCCCCCCTGATTATTATCTGGTGTAGAGTATACGAAACCCTGCTCGAAAAGCGAGAAGAAAACTAAGGGTATGACAGGCAGGGGAGTGCAGGGACCAGGTGCCAGGATCCAGGCATCAGGAAGGCTGTCCCCTGGCTCCTGAACTCTGGGGCCTGATTCCTGGCATACCCCTCACCCGCCATTTCGCTGGCGCTCATGGCGACCTCTCCCACAAGGGGAGAGGTATAAACAGCCCTGACTTTTAAGGGGCTAAAATTAAGTGAACACTGTACTATACTAAGCGCGGTCATAAAATGAGGTTTTCATCTTCTCCGCTTCCGTCATTGCGAGGAGCGCAGCGACGCGGCAATCTCAATGGGATAAAGACATAGGCGGCAATCTCAATGGGATAAAGACATAGAGATTGCCACGGCCTTCGGCCTCGCAATGACGAGGTGCTGAAAATTGCTTTAGAGAACAAGAACCTCATTTTATGACCGCACTTAGTATAGCTATGGCGCTGATACTTATGATGACGACCTCTCCCCCAAAGGGAGAGGCCAGCAGCCCTTGTATTTTCCTCTGTTTTACCTTGGCTGTTCTATACGTCACTGACGTACAAAAGGGGTTTTTTTAAGAGGCCACCCCGCCCTCTACTTCCTTGCTGGTTCCTGATGGAGCCAAGTCCTTTAAGCTAGGTTCCCTCTCTTCCAGGCGTTCGATGAACTCAGTCAATTGGTCATCGTTCATGTCGGCAATCCGGACGATGTTCGGAAGACGTTGAGGCATGAAAAGTCCCATGGCTTTGCCTTGCATCTCTTTGATGCGCCAGGCGGTATGCCATTTGCCGTCTTTCACGGCATTTTCGTAAATGGCGTTAATATCTTTCAAGATTTGCTCTTTTGTCATTTTGAGGTCTCCTCATCTTTTAAAAACTATTTATCCACATAAAGCACGTTCAACCTTAAGGATTATCTGTGCCTTTTATCAAGTTTTATGATTGCCCATCCGAAAAAAAGCGAGGAAATAGAAGGGGTTGGGGTCAGGATGGGCATTTTTTCAGGTGGGGATTTCTTTGAGGAGGGTTCGTAAATTGTACGCTTACCTTTGACCTCTAAACAACAGAAAGCATGAGGACTGCTGTACCATTTCCTTTGTGGGAGAGGTTGGCGTAATTCGCGACAACGGAGCGAAGGGGGACGGGTATTAAAATTCTTCAGTTGTGTCCATGTTTGAGCGATATCGCGTCAATCCTACCCCTCACCCGCCATTTCGCTTACGCTTATGGCGACCTCTCCCACAAGGGGAGAGGTACAAACAGCCTGGACCTTTAAAGAACTAAACGTACAAAGTAGCATCGCCTTGCCTGTCCTTGGCCCTCGTTTACGAACGACCAGGTTATTTTTAACATCCTGAACGCCTTCAACGCTCCGGGCGACTTGCCCAGCCCGGGCCATTTCTTTTGAGGAGTCCACAAAACCGCTTAATTGGACCTGATTTTGGAAAGTCTCAACATGGATCTGGAACATCTTGAGGTCAGGGTCTTCAAGAATCCTGCTTTTGACAGACGTGGTAATTGTCGCATCATCCACATATTGCCCCATGGTTTCCCGACCAGAAAAAGCTGCACAAGCAGCAAGCACGATGGCGATCGGGGCCAAGCGCAGGATGCTTTTCATTCTAACAGGGGCCATTTTCGTGAAACTTACACAGGTTGAGGTTATATTTTTAAAATTCACTCTGTTTCGCCTCTTGCTATTACCCTTCATGGCGGCACTCCTTTTCTTCTGTTATTGCACTATCCTAAGTTCAGTCATTAAGGTGAGATTTTAGCCCTCTCCAGCGATCTTCCAACATCCTGCCTTTGTGAGGTCCTCGCCTACGCGGCGGTAAACCCCGCCCCTTGACAATCTCTTTATCTTTAATCCCATCAAGATTGCCGCGTCCCGCCACGTGCTTTGCACTCGCGGTTCCTCGCAATGACGTAGTCGGAGAGGCTGAAAATCTCCCTTTAATAACCGAGGTTAGCCCACTAACCTAACTGATCTTGCCGATGGCTCTTTCCTGAACTTTTTCAATCAGGACAGGAATGGTAAGTTTCTGGGATTTCCTACAAATTTCAAAAGGGTATTTGACTCCACC
This sequence comes from Alphaproteobacteria bacterium, assembly GCA_021323455.1. GTDB lineage: Bacteria > Pseudomonadota > Alphaproteobacteria > Paracaedibacterales > VGCI01 > VGCI01. The sequence continues at coordinate 52,955 of JAJONN010000006.1, forward strand.
TTTTAATCCATCCATGGCTTCCAAAGCGTCAGAAAGTTCACCGACAGGGAACTCGTTTATCTTGGTTATAATATCCCCTGGTTCTAAGCCTGCCGTATGCGCAGGATGCTTAGGGATTACAGCGCTTATAAAGACGCCTTTTTCGGCGCATCCCGCAGCAGCTCTTTGTTCATCTGTTGCTGTAGACATCTCGACGCCAATAATATTCCGGCGGTCAGGTGAAGCGCTGTTAATGGCTTCCATATTCCCCGGACTTGTTGCATAAGACACGGCAGGTATTAAGCCTGCTATGATAAGGGAAGCGCATGCCGCCTTTGTGAGTAATGAGTATTTAGTGATTTTTTTCATTGGAATTCTCCTTCTATGTTGTTAGAGAAAGGCCATTTTTAAGCCTTCCCGTTAGCTTTAGCTTACCCTTAAACGGTAGGAGCATTTAAGTGATGAAACAAAGTGAAAAAACGGCAAGTTTTAACGTAGGGAGTAAGCGCTCTTATAAATTAATATAGAAAATATTTTGGTTAGGGTAAGCTGGTATGACGACGCACCATTCTCCACGCGCCTTCCTTTGGCATTATGTAAAATTGTTTAAAGGCCGCTTTCTCGCGCTATTTTTGTGCCTTTTGATCTGGGCCCTCAATGAGTCTTTATTCCCTTATTTTATAAAGCTTATGGTTGATGAAGTTCAGGCGACAGCAGCTCCTTTGTCCTTATGGGAAAGGTTCCGTCTTCCCATCCTGGGCGCTGGAGGGTGTTGGTTGGCCATGGAACTGGCCATGAGGATTTATGGGCTTATTGAAGTTTATCTTTTTCCTCAATTTAGGGCAAGAATGAGGGAGGATGTTTTTGCCTGGGTGAAAGAGCACTCCATAGATTATTTTACGTCTAACCTGGCTGGTAGTTTAGGGGGAAAGATTGCCGACATTCCCAAAAGTAGTCAGAGTATTATCGAGGATTTCTTCTGGAATATTCTGGGCGTCACTTTCATTTTTGTCGTTTCTTTAGGGGTTGTGGCGCAAGCTAGCCTCATCTTTACTGTCTTGATGGTTATTTGGTGTGCAGCGCACTTGAGCATCACGCTTTATTATCTTAAAGACATAGAACAGAAAACTTCCACGCATTATGAATCCCTGGCAAAGCTCAATGGCGAAACCGTTGATATTATTGGCAATGCCGTTTACATGAAGCTGTTTTCCCGCGAGCCTTACGAAACACGCAGACTTAAAATTTTTCAGCAGGATGAAGTTGAAAAATCCATTATAGCAAACTGGATTCTGCAAAAGGTTAACTTCTTAAGGGGCTTTGTGTCCTTGTGTTTTATTTTTGCAACAATTTATTTACTGCTGGTGGGGTGGCAAGCCGGTTGGCTGACGGTCGGGGATTTTCCCCTTGTTGCGATGAGCAGCTTTAATTTAATGGGTTCCATTTGGCAGATGAGCATGGCCTTACTGGATACGTTCCGGGATATGGGAACGCTGAATGGGGCCTTATCTCTCTTGAGAGAAAAGCATAAGGTCCAAGATAGGGTGGGTGCTGTTAACCTCATTCTCCATAAGGGAGAAATCGAATTTAAAAATGCTGTCTTTGGGTATAGAAAAAATGACCCCATATTTTCTGGCCTTTCCGCGCGCATTGCGCCTCATGAAAAAGTCGGGCTTGTCGGATTTTCCGGCTCAGGCAAAACAACCTTTGTGAACCTTATCTTAAGAGCTTATGACCTAGCGTCTGGGCAAATCCTGATTGATGGTCAAGATATTGCCACGGTAACGCAATCTTCCTTAAGAGAACAAATTACCCTTATTCCCCAAGAGCCGGGTTTGTTCCACAGGTCCATTCGGGAAAATATCGCCTATGGAAAGCTCGGCGCGTCCCAGGATGAAATAGAGGAAGCTGCCCGTATGGCCCATTGCCATGAGTTTATCCTCAATCTTGAGAACGGCTATGAAACCGTTGTGGGTGAGCGGGGGTTGAAGCTCTCAGGTGGTCAACGTCAAAGGCTTTCCATCGCCAGGGCCTTTCTTAAAAATTCCCCTATTCTTCTTCTTGACGAAGCAACCTCGGCGCTTGATTCAGCGACCGAGAAAGAGATTCAAGAAAGCCTTGCCCGCCTCATGGTGAACAAGACTGTGCTTGTGGTTGCCCATCGGCTTTCGACCCTCAAGCAAATGAGCCGTATTATCGTTTTTCATAAAGGTAAAATTATCGAGGAAGGTCCCCAAGAGAAGCTTATGGCCTACGATAGCCATTTCGCGCATTTATGGTCGCTGCAGCAAGAGGGCTTTTTGCCTGATAAGGACGTGCAGAGGGCGAGGGTGAAAAAGAGGGCATGACGTATTTTGATCATCCAATCTTTTCTCCATGGTCGGCGTTTCTGAATGAGCAACCCCTTTTTCAAAAGCTGTTTGTCCGTCGAGAAACACCTTTAACGTTAAAAAGAAGCCGTATTTCACTTTGATGAAGAGAGCGCAGTTTTTTATTATTAAAAACGAGGGTCCATCCACTTTTGTAAGAAACCTAAAAATATGAATAGAAAGCAAAAAATTATTGAAGCTAAAATTTGCACTTGGGGGTGTCATCCTGGGGTTTAGGAAACCTAGGCGAAGCTTTAGCGAGCCTTTAGGTTTCCTTAGAACCCGGGATCCATGTATCCTCTAGGTGCTTGGAAAATTTCAAAATACATGGATCCCGGCTCCTTAGGTTTTGTAACGTTTCGCTGACGCGAAAACGAACAAAACCTAAGGGCCAGGATGACACGGATAGAGTTGTTTTTAAAAAAGTGGACAGAGCCTAAGAAAAAGATAAGTAGAGGAGATCCAAGATGGTAACATTTGTTGGAAACCAAGAAGATTTTGCAGAAGCTTTAAAAGAATTGTTAGAGTTGGAATATGGCGCAGCCGATGCGTATGGAGCAGCTGTTGAACGCCTTGAAAACCCAGAGTACCGTCAAAAATTAGAAGAATTTAAAGGAGATCATGAGCGCCACATTCAGGAGATTTCTGCTCTTCTTGCTAAAAACCACCATGACATTCCTGAAAAGGGGACCATCGGTAAACAGCTTTTAACGACAGGGAAAGTTGTTGTGGCCAATATGATGGGGGATAACACCATTCTTCAGGCCATGAAAAGTAATGAAATCGATACCAATACGGCTTACGAGCGTATGCAGGCCCATCAAAATAAATGGCCGGAGGCTGAGGATATGATTTCTCGCGGTCTTAAGGATGAGAAAAAACATAAGGAATGGCTAGAGTCGGTTAACTCTTGAAGACGTTCTTTAGGGCGTCCTATGATGGTTTTTCCAGGGTTTACAGTTTTATACGATCTAGCACATTGCACAGTTAATTCTGGCTTGAAGGTCAGGGCTGTTTCTACCTCTCCCACAAGGGGGGAGGTACAGCAGCCCTCATGCTTCCTGTTGGTTTTTTCTCCATAACGCGGGCTTATCATATCGTTAGCATAGAAAGAAGGGAGGAGTTATTGTATGGATGTCGATAAGAAAAAACTTGTGCCTCGTTCAAAAGAATCAACAATTCAAGAGCTTGGCGTTGAGCAGTATAAGCTTGCTTTTGAACAGTATAAACTTCTTGTGGATTCAATTGACAAAATAAACGACACTCGCGAAAGTTCAAATAATTTTTGGATAGGTGCGAATAGTGCGTGTGTCTCTATTCTGGCTTACCTGAGAGATACCCAAAGCATTCAATATGGTCATAAGCCCTTTTTACTGGTGGCGTTAATTATTATTGGCGTCATTTTTACGGTATCTTGGATGAGCTACTTGCGAAAAATTAAGCAATCTATTGAATTAAGAAGCGAGTATCTGGTGGGTTTGGAAAAAAACTTCCCTGTCCCTGTGTTCGGTCGAATCTTTGCTTCTCCCTCAGAAAGCCAGAGTCAAACAGTCTTAGCTGCGTTAACAAGGCGAGAAATGCTTGTTCCTTGTATATTTTTTGTGAGTTATCTTATTTTCGGTGTATTGCTTTATTTTTTTCCCCAAGAAGTTGTCGCTGCCAAACCTTAAGGGTAAGTCCCCCTCTTAGAGGGCCTTATCCTTTCCTTTCTGCGCATTTTCCCCATCGCCTGGTTGCCTCAGGTTTCATTGCGTTTGTGCATAAGATTTGCAAATCATATGGAAACACTTTATAGTCTTTGAATAACCGAGGGCGTTTCATTACTTATCGTCTTTTGGGGTGGAAATGGCGGCTTTCTGTGCTTCTGTTTTTCAAATACGTCTTTGTATTCTGGGATACGGTTCTCGAAATCCACCCTTTTCGCCTCAAAGCCCTTCAATCGATGACGCCCTAGGGTGCCTCATCGATTGTGCTCTTGATGACACGTCTTAGAAGGTTTTGCTCCGGGCACCATAAGAAACCATAAAATAAGGACTTTCTGGTGAGGTCACCTGATCAGAAGGCGGGCGAAATTTTTATCATTTAATAGATAATCTGCCTTTATGATCAACAGACTCAACCAGGAAGGAAGATCCTATGCCGCTCAATATCAATGAACTTGACTTATACCTTGGTAAACGTCTAAAAGCTTTCCGCCTTAAAATGAACTGGCCTTTAAAAACTTTGGCGATGAAACTGGGCGTCTCTCCCCAGCAGTTACAGCGTTATGAAACAGGAATGAATAAAATATCTGCAAGTTTGCTTTATACGATTGCTCACGAGCTGAATACAGATGTTGCTTTTTTTTACGAAGGTTATGAGGGGCTTCCCAAAAGCCTTCCTCTTCCCCAGACACCCAACAATATCTTACTCATCGAAGAAAACAGGGATGATGAGGCCTTGTTCCGGCAAGCTTTAATGGAGTTTCCCGAAAAACTCAATATTTATTCGTGTCACGATGGAGAAGAAGCGGTTAATTTTTTCCGCAGGCTTGAAGAAAGCGCAGCCTTATTTTTTCCCAAGCCTGACTTGATTTTCCTTGATTTAATGATTCCGGGGATTAATGGGTTTGATGTGCTAAAAGACATTAAGCGCCGTTCAAGCGTTCAGAATACCCCTGTGGTTATTTTCTCAAGAAATGCTTCCCATGAAGATATGCTGAGGTCCTACTGTCTGCATGCAAGCGGCTTTATTAATATGTCCTTCTCTTATAATGAGGTGAGAGAACAAATTCACAAAACGTTGGCCTATTGGATCCATACGGTAACTTTGCCTTCCTCCGGCAACCATGACCATGCCAATGGGGTGGACAGCACCCTTCAGGCCTGAATCTTCGGGAAAGACGTATGAAAATATGCTTTTTCCTTATATGGAATTGAAGTTAATTTATTCATATTCAATCACGCTCTTCTCTGTTTTTACCGTCCTTTTCGCCCTGGGGTGGGCGCTGTTATAGACTTTCATTAACCGGACGGTATCAACGTCTGTATAAATTTGGGTTGTGGAAAGAGAGGCATGCCCTAACAATTCCTGGATGCCCCGTAAATCGCCCGAAGCGCTCATGAGATGTGTGGCGCAACTATGGCGTAAGGCATGGGGCGTTGCTGTCTCTGGCAGCCCAATGGCCCGCCGGTAGTCGCGCATGGATTTTTGGGCCATGCCGGGATTCAGTTTTCCCCCCTTTTCGCCAACAAATAAAGGGCCATCAGGAGCCAGGACAAAAGGACACAAACGGATATACTCTTGAAGGGTTTGGCTGACCATTGGCAAAATGGGAACCAGACGTTCCCGCTTGCCTTTTCCCTGGATCAACAGCCTATCGGATTCTAAAGGCGCTTGTTTGCGGGTAAGGCTTAAAGCTTCCCCCAGCCGCAACCCGGCAGAATAGAGAAGGGTAAAGAGCGCCCGGTTGCGAGCCCCTATCCAAAAGTCTTCGGCGGAAAGGTCGATATCTTTTACCAGGCTTTTCGCTTGGTCAATGCTTAAAGGGCGCGGCAGACCAACCTTGACGCGCGGAGACCGGATGCTAGCCAAGGCGGTATTCGGGGCGTACCCCTGTTTGGCGAGAAACCGGAAAAAACTACGGGTCACAGATAAAGCACGCGCTGTGGAGCGGTGCCCATAGCCTTCTGAAGAGCGTCCCGCAAGCCATGCGCGAAAATCCCGAACGGTAAGGCGCGTTAGCTCCTCAACCGATAGATTGTTCCCCTGATGGGCGTTTTGAAAGGTTAGAAACTGTCGGATATCCCCTTCATAAGCCGCAACGGTATGCGGGGACATTTTTCGGGCATCCTGCAGCCAGTCAATCCACTGGCTTAAGAGGAGGGAAGGGGGCATTGCTGTGGTGCTCCAGAGTTACGTTTTTTTGCTGAGGTTATACGAGGCTCGGCCATAAAATGAGGTTTTTATTCTCTGACGCGACTTTCAGCATCTCGTCATTGCGAGGCCGAAGGCCGTGGCAATCTCTTTGTCTTTATCCCATCAAGATTGCCGCGTGTTTTTTTATTCTCACTCCCTTAGTTTACTCTAAAACCCTTTAAAACTCTACTAAAAGAAGCGTGTTTACTCTTATGTACGTTCCCGGTAGCGTTGTTGTCCCTAGAAAATTCCGGTAAAATGCCTTACACAGTAGGTACACAAGAGGCTTTTAAAGGTTAGGGTCATGATTTGTGCGCCAACTCCCCAAGGAATTTCTGAGGCTTGCCGTTTGTTAAGGGCGGGGCAGGTTGTGGGAATGCCAACAGAAACAGTTTATGGTTTAGCGGCGGATGCCACCCAGGATCATGCCGTTGCCCGCATTTTTGAGGTGAAAAACCGCCCCACCTTTAATCCTTTGATTATTCATGTGGCTTCAGCGGTAGAAGCGTTGGATCTGGTTGAGATGTCCTTGGAAGCTCAATCCTTGATGGAGATCTTTTGGCCCGGGCCTTTGACGCTAGTGTTAAACCGAAAGAAGGATTGTCCTGTTTCTTTATTGGCAAGCGGGGGGCTGGATACCCTTGCTATTCGTTGCCCCGCGCACCCCATTGCTGGACGGTTAATTCGGGAATATGGCCGTCCTTTGGCGGCGCCCAGCGCCAACCGGTCTATGGGTATTAGCCCCACATCTGCAGAAGATGTGCAGGCATCCTTGGGTGATCAAGTTCCCTTGATCATTGACGGGGGCCGATGTGAGGTTGGCCTGGAGTCCACCATATTGGATTTATCAGGTGATGTGCCCGTTTTGCTGCGCCCAGGCAGTATTTTGGCGGAATCCCTGGAGGCGATCATCGGATCTGTTGGTCGGATCAAGAAAGATCGCTCTGTTTCCTTTCCTGTGAAAGCGCCGGGTATGATGCGCCGCCACTATGCGCCCCACCGGCCTTTGCGCCTCAATGCAACGGATTGCCATCCCGGGGAAGCCCTCCTCGGGTTTGGAAGCGCTGGTTCCCTTCCTGTCATTTTAAACCTTAGTGAAATGGCGGATTTAACAGAAGCGGCCGCCAATTTATTTCAGATGATGCGCCAGTTAGACAGGGACCCTTATACCGGGATTGCGGTGATGCCCATTCCTTTTACAGGATTGGGCATCGCGATCAATGATCGGTTGCAAAGAGCGGCTGCTCTTGAGGAATAGATAGATGGAGGAAACCCATGACCACAACGCACATTAGCATCCGCGGCGCCCGGGAACATAACTTAAAGGATATCCATGTGGATATCCCGCGGGACCGTCTGGTCGTCATTACAGGGTTGAGTGGGTCTGGCAAATCTTCGCTCGCCTTTGATACCTTGTACGCCGAAGGCCAGCGCCGGTATGTCGAAAGCTTGTCAGCCTATGCGCGTCAATTCTTGCAACTCATGCAAAAGCCGGATGTGGACTCTATCGATGGCTTGAGCCCGGCGATTTCCATTGAGCAAAAGACCACGTCCAAAAATCCTCGCTCAACTGTTGGAACTGTCACAGAGCTTTACGATTATTTGCGCCTTCTTTTTGCGCGCATTGGGGTTCCGCATTCTCCAGCCACAGGCTTGCCCATTGAAGCGCAAACGGTGAGCCAGATGGTGGACCGCATTCTCGCCATGCCAGCCGGAACACGGCTGCTTCTCTTGTCTCCCATCGTGCGGGGGCGAAAGGGGGAGTACAAGAAAGAAATCCTGGATTTGCGCAAAAAAGGGTTCCAGCGTGTTAAGGTTGACGGAACGGTTTACGAGATTGACCAGGTCCCTGCTCTTAACAAGAAAGTCAACCATGACATTGAAGTGGTGGTTGACCGGATTGTTGTACAGCCTGACATGGCCCAGCGTTTAGCGGATTCCCTTGAAACAGCCCTGGCCTTAAGTGATGGGCTGGTCATTGCTGAAAAAGGCGATGGGACGGAGCGGACGACTTTTTCTGCCAAGTTTGCGTGCCCGGTTTCCGGGTTTACCCTCAATGAAATTGAACCGCGCTTGTTTTCTTTTAACAGTCCCCATGGGGCTTGCCCAACCTGTGATGGGTTGGGGGTGGAGATTGATTTTGTGGCATCCCTGGTGGTGCCAGATGCTCATTTGAGCTTACGCAATGGCGCTATTAAACCATGGGCGACCGCCGATGGCGGTGGTCGGAAACGGCATCACACCAACGAATATTATGCCCAAACGCTTGAGTCCTTAGCCCGGCATTATAAATTTTCCATGGACATGCCGTTTCGGGAGCTTCCTCTTTCTACACAAGACATAATCCTCAATGGGTCAAAGGGAGAGGCTGTTCCTCTGGTATTTGATGATGGTGTCCGGCGTTATACCACCCATAAACCCTTTGAAGGCGTGCTGCCCAACTTGCAACGTCGATGGCGGGAAACGGAAAGTGACTGGATCCGCCAAGATCTGGCGCGCTATCAAATGATGAACCCTTGTTCTGTTTGCCAAGGGCAGCGTTTGAAACCAGAAGCTTTATGCGTGAAGATTGCCGGGCAGTCCATTAGCGAGGTGTGCGCTTTGTCCATTGGGGACGCTTCCCGGTGGTTTGCGACGCTTGATTTGACCCCAAAGCAACAGGAGATTGCCCACCGCATTTTGAAGGAAATCCACAGCCGTTTGACCTTTTTGGTCAATGTAGGGCTAGATTACTTGACGTTGTCCCGGTCCTCTGGAACCTTGTCCGGCGGGGAAAGCCAGCGCATACGTTTGGCCTCCCAAATCGGGTCCGGGTTGACGGGGGTTTTGTATGTGTTGGATGAACCCTCCATTGGTCTTCATCAACGGGATAACGACCGCCTCCTGTCAACCTTGAAGCATTTGCGGGATATCGGGAATACGGTTGTTGTGGTCGAACATGATGAAGACGCGATTCGTACCGCTGACCAAGTGATCGATATGGGGCCAGGTGCGGGACGTCACGGCGGCGAAATTGTGGCCCAGGGTACGCCTGAAGAGATCATGAAAAACAAGAAAAGCCTAACAGGGCAGTACTTGTCCGGTAACCGCCAGATTGCCGTGCCTGAGAAACGCCGGCCTGGCTCTGGGAATGTCTTAAAGATTATGGGGGCTCGTTCCAACAATCTCAAAAATGTTACGGTGGAATTTCCCCTTGGAACCTTGACGTGTGTAACTGGCGTATCGGGAGGCGGCAAATCTTCCCTGGTCATTGAAACCCTTTACAAAGCCCTGGCGCGCCACTTTTTTGATACCCGTGACCTGGCGGGGCCCCATGACGGGTTAATGGGCATAGAGCATATTGACAAGGTGATTGATATTGACCAGTCCCCCATCGGACGCACGCCCCGTTCCAACCCCGCAACGTATATTGGGTGTTTTACCCCTATCCGGGAATGGTTTGCGGGCTTGCCCGAAAGCAAGGCCCGGGGCTATGCGCCGGGGCGCTTTTCTTTTAATGTACGTGGGGGCCGGTGTGAAGCTTGCCAAGGGGACGGGGTTCTCAAAATTGAGATGCATTTCTTGCCGGATGTCTACGTACAATGTGACCAATGCCATGGCAAGCGGTACAATCGAGAAACCCTGGAAGTGAGATTCAAGGAAAAATCCATTGCGGACATTTTGGATATGACGGTGGATGAAGCCGTTGACTTTTTTGAAGCCCACTCTTTGGTGCGAGAAAAACTTAAGACGCTTCAACAGGTTGGCTTGGGGTATATCCATGTCGGGCAACAGGCAACCACACTTTCCGGGGGGGAGGCGCAGCGTGTCAAGCTCGCTAAGGAATTATCTCGCCGGGCAACAGGGCGCACGGTTTATATTCTGGATGAACCCACAACGGGCCTTCATTTTGAAGATGTGCGTAAATTGCTGGAAGTCTTGCATGCCCTTGTTGACCAAGGGAACACTGTTATTGTCTCGGCCCAGAAGGCGGCTATAAAGGCGGGAAAGTTGTGGCGACTGGAACGCCCGAACAGGTCGCGCGAAAAACGGCAAGCTATACAGGCCATTACTTAAAGCCCTACATTAAAACTTGAGAACAGGCATGAAGGGACAAAATGTAGCACCCCTTCGGAGTGCGGCATAACTTCGTTAATTACAAAAAGCTGCGATAAATTTTAATAAATTTATTGACATAGAACCCTTTGGGTTGTATTTTTAAGTTAAAATAAAATATTTCCTTTCTGTAAGTGAGGAGAAGTTATGGCTTTAAATATTGTGCAAGCAAAAGAAATGCTGAGAGCTAAGTAAAAATGGAGCAAATACCATAAGCAAAAATTCAGCCGCCAATGCGATCCAGCCTCAGTTTGTTCTAAATCCTCTACACCCCCCTGCACGCCTTCTTGCCTTAGAGCCAACCCTTCCTAACAAAACTTCCCTTTTCCTCGTATCGCTCTTTGGGAATGCCCTCGAATACTTTGAATATGCCGTTTATGGGTTCCTGGCCCCGATTCTCGCCCTCCATTTCTTCCCCGGTGGCGACTCAGGGGCCTCGCTCCTGAAAACTTTTGGCGTCTTCGCGGTAGGGTATCTCGCCAAACCGCTGGGCGCATTGATTTTTGGCTACTTAGGCGACACCAAAGGACGAAGCTTTACCTTACAATATACCATGGTGGGTATTGCCATCCCGACTTTTATGGTAGGACTCCTTCCTGGTTATGAAAGGTGGGGATGGGGCGCTGTGGCCCTTTTAATCTTCTGTCGCATGCTTCAGGGAATTTTTAAGGCTGGAGAGGCCGACGGTATTCGCATTTATGTATTTGAGCAGTTTGGACGTAAGCATCCTTGTTTGATTAGCTCCTCTATTAGCTGCAGCGCTTACGTCGGTATTGGGTTAGCCTCTCTTGTGGCTTCTCAGGTGCCCACTGAAGGAGAAACCTGGCGGTGGGTTTTTTTTGGAAGCAGCATTTGCAGTATTCCTGTCTATCTTTTGAGGAGCCATTTGGTTGAAACCCCGCCTTTTTTACAGTTTCAGAAAAATTCCCAGCATCCTATTTCCCTTAAAAATATTGTGCGAGCCTATTGGCCTTCGCTGATCCAAACGATCATGATTTGCGGAGCTGCGGGGGGTATCTATCAATTTTACCTTGTCTTTCAGGGAACTTATCTCTCTAGGGTCTTGAATTTAATTCCTTCAGAGTTGGCTATTCAATATAGTTTGTCTCTCATTACGCTTGATGTTTTTGCCCTTCTTCTCGCTGGCTGGGCAGCCGATCGCTGGGGTTATGCCCGGGTTGGAAAAACAGGCGGTATGATGACCGTTGGCCTTGCTGTCATTAACATTCTTGTCAGCGTTGACGGAATGGTTTTCTTTCCCCTCATGGTGTTAACAACGGTGAGTATGGTCTTCTTTGTTGCGCCTGCCTACCTCTTCGTCACCCAGCAATACGATGTGGGCATTCGGTTTCGGTGCTTAAGTTTGGGCCATACCTTTGGATCGATGCTTTTCTCAGGTACAACCCCTGTTATTTGCCTTTTCCTTTGGCAAGCGACGGGCCTTTCCTATGCCCCTTTCCTATATTTCCTGTTCCTTGTAGCCATGGGCCTTTCCGCTTTTCTCTGGAGAGCAAAGGAAAACGCCTACAATGCATGGTTCCTTTAAAGGGTCAATCCCTTTACTTCCCCTCTATTCCTTATTCTCGTAATTTTGGTTGTGTATGACCGAAATTCCGAGGACAATGTCAACATCCAAGAAACCATTATTTTTTCACACACAGGAATGAAGCGTGCCTATTTATATCATTGGTGGGCCGACCGCAAGCGGCAAGTCTGCCTTTGCGCTTGAGCTTGCCAGAGGGGTGGAGGGTGAAATCATTAATGGCGACAGCATGCAATTGTATCGCCATTTGCATATCCTCACCGCGCGACCAACCGACGTGCAAGACATTCCTCATCACCTTTATGGCGTCTTGCAGGGCAATGAAATTAGCTCCCTTGGCTGGTGGTATGAGGCGGCTTGTAAAGTTATAGAGGGTATCCAGGCGCGGGGAAAGACACCTATCGTGGTGGGGGGAACGGGCTTATACTTGCGGGCGCTGACCCAGGGGTTATCCCTCATCCCTGACATACCTGATGTTATCCGTCAGGAAGCTCGCCATTTGGCAGGGACCTTATCGGAAGAAGATTTTTTTAAGCTGGTTGTCCGGGAAGATCCCAAGATTCAAGGGGTGATCCATCAAAATGATACCCAGCGTCTTACCCGTGCCCTTGAAGTGATATGGGCAACCCAGTCTTCTCTTCAGGATTGTCAAGGAAAGCCAAGGAAAATCCTGGAGCTGGATTCTCAATACCTTGTTATCCTTCCCCCGCGGGATATTTTATATCAACGGATTAATGATCGTTTTATCTGGATGGTTGAAAACGGGGCTTTGAAAGAAGTTGAGGATTTGCTTCAGAGCAATATTGATCCTGCTTCTCCTGTCTTAAAAGCCGTTGGCGTGCCAGAGCTGACAGGTTATCTCAAAGGGAATTTCTCATTAGATCAAGCCATCGCGCAAGCACAGCAATCCACCCGGCGCTACGCCAAGCGCCAAACAACATGGTTCACGCGCCAGGTTCCGGAAGCGGACGTTTTGCGATCATGAGATGATGGTGGCGCCATTTTGAAAGAAAGATATTTTTTGAAGAATTTTGAATTTTAATAATTTCAAATTATTCATTTTTGAGAAATATAAACAATTTTTTCAATTTATTTTTTTACAATTTATTCTTTAAAAAATATTTTTAAAATTTTTTCTATACAAAGAAGTTTTAAATTTTTTTAAAATATACTCGTTCAATCTAATCTAATTTCCCATTTTTCAAAAACTAATTTCTCTAAAAATTACAGCGTTATCGTTGATTTATATGGGATAAACAACCAATGTTTTCTTGATAAAAAATTAACAATAAAATGTAAGTAAAAAATAAAAAATTTAAAATAAAAATAAAAAATATTTTAAACCAAAAAATTATATAAATTTAATATAAAATAAATAAAATAAAAATATTTGATTTAATGTTATTTTGGTGATTTATAAAATTAAGAATTACAAAAATAATGTAATTTAAATCACACAAATTAACGGAATCAAAAAATATGCATATATATAGAAAGCTTTATGCGCAGGCGCTTGTCTGCGTTATGCTCTTATCACCTGTTATGGGAATTGAGGCCTTTTCAGACCGTGAATGGTTGTACAATGGGCGTGTCATTACATGTGACTTGGAGGCTGATCCAGCGTTAGGGGGCCGGATCACAGAAATAGCCTTAATTAAATGGGAAAAAGGTACTTATATTGAATCATTCCATCGCTACCTTAACCCGGAAGGCAAGATCAATAATCCGTATGTCAAATCAGTGTATCCCATTGATCCGAGCAAACAACCAACCTTTGCTGATATTGCACAGAATCTCATCGATTTCATAGATGGCGGAATTCTTGTAACCTGGGGGACATTCGATGTCCGAAAACTTGGTGAAGAGTTTACCAGGACCCTTCAGCCTGGGGAAAAACTGAATATTAGATGGAAAGATGCTCTTGCCATGGCGAGGCGGGACTACCGCCGCGGAAAAGGGGAAACCATTGCGTCCCCTCTTTCTAAAATTACTGCTGTTATAGGAAAGCCTGATGCTGAGATAAAGAAAGAATATGCAAAAAAACGCGAGGCAGCTAGAAAAAGAAGGGAACAGACTGAACTTAACAAATACCTTAAAGCCCGTGAGGCCGCAGCTAAAGGTCTACCGCCTCCACACCCTAAAAAACGTAAGTCACCCTACGATGTTTCTTTCACTCAAGAATCAACAGCCAAACGTTGTGAAGTAACGGCCGCTCTCGGTGCTGCATCCATAGGTGCAGATGCAGACGGCTTAAATCACGAACATGGTATTCCCAAGGAACATGTGGGTCAAGCTCATCATGCCATGCATGATACCCAGATATTGACAGGTCTTGTTGCAGCTATGGGCCAGAAAGCGCTTGCACGGGTACTCGATTTGGAAAGTTAACAGCATGACAGAAGAGGATAGGGTTGTGGCAATAAAAAATTGTCGCAACCTTTCAAGCAAGGAACGGTGGTTAACCTACCTGAAAAATCGCTCGATAATCCCTTGATAAACGGCCGTAAGGTGGTGGATTTCTTCAAGCGCGATATGCTCATCTACCTGGTGGGCGGTGGCATTGATAAGGCCGAATTCAATGACAGGGCAGATGTCTTTCAGGAACCGCGCATCAGAGGTGCCGCCGCTCGTACTGAAAATGGGGGTTAGGTTCGTTGTGGCCAGGATGGCATCAGACACCAAATGTTGCAAACCCTTGTCTTCACAGAAAAAAGCATCCCCACTTGCCTGGATATCCAAGGTATAGGCAAATCCTTCGCTGGAAAGTCCCGCTTGACGGGCTTGGCTGTGAAGGTAGCAGGTCAACGATTGAAGCGTATGGGCTGGGTTAAACCGGATGTTGAATTTGGCTGTTGCCTGCAAGGGAATGACATTTGTGGTGGGGTTTCCTACATCAACAGAAGTGACCTCAAGATGGGAGGCGTCAAAATTGGGCATTCCCTCGTCGAGCGGGCAAGAAAGGAGCGTTTGCAAATAAGCCAGAAGAGGAGAGATGGGATTTTTTGCCAAGTGAGGATAGGCCACATGACCCGACTTTCCCTGAACGGTCAAGGTTGCATTCAAGCTGCCCCGACGCCCGACTTTAACTGTATCTCCAACTCTTGCCATATTGGTGGGTTCTCCAACCAAACAAGCGTCAATATGCTCTCCTCGCGCTTTGAACTGATCAACAACATATCGCAAGCCATCAATGGCTGGGCCTTCTTCATCACTGGTTAGCAGGATGCTTAATGAACCTTTCGTGAGCAGGTTTTGTTGTAGGTAGCTGTCAACCGCTGCCAGGTAAGCGCCGATGGCGCCTTTCATATCAACGGCGCCGCGTCCATAAAGCTTCCCATCGCGAATCTCTCCCGCGAAAGGATTTACCAGCCAGCGGATCCTATCCCCAGCGGGGACGACATCCGTATGTCCCCCAAAACAAAGATGGGGGGAAGATGTACCTCGGCGGGCATAAAGGTTGGTAACATTACCTGAATCCAAACGTTCAAGGGAAAATCCCCGGGCCACTAAAAATTCAGCCACAATCGCTAAAGTTCCTGCTTCATCCGGCGTTACACTGGGACAGCGCAAGAGCTGCTGGGTTAAAAGAATAGGATCTACCATTATTATTCTTACACCTTATATTAATACCTTGTATAATTTGTGCTTTTCATCATGCCCCTCACCCGTCGCCCTTCGCTCCATTGTCGCGAATTGCGCCGACCTCTCCCACAAGGGGAGAGGTACAAACAGCCTCGTGTATTTAACCTCTCCCCTTGTGGGAGAGGTCGCGAGTTAGCGAAGCCGTAAGGCGCAGCGAATGAGCGGGTGAGGGGTTCCTAAAGCTAGAATGATCACTATGAACACACGTTCTAAAAATAAAAACCTTAATGGACAACATCTGAGGATGTCATCGACAGGGCTTCGGGCGACGGTGCTGACAATTGCGCAGGGGGAGAAACGGGGAGGGGGGCCTGCTCATCGTCTCGCCATTCAATGGGAGATAAGGGGCGAATAAGGGCGATCTGCAAGACCTGTTCCACAGAGGAAACCGACATAATCTTAATGCCCTGCTTCACATTGTCAGGGATATCTGCCAAATCCTTTTCGTTATCGAGCGGAATGATGACTGTTTTAACGCCACCCCGATGAGCTGCCAGCAGCTTTTCTTTTAAGCCACCAATGGGTAAGACGCGACCGCGCAACGTTATTTCTCCGGTCATGGCAACATCCTTGTGAACCGCAATCCCCGTCAGGGCAGAGACAATTGAGGTACACATCGCGACACCCGCAGAGGGGCCATCTTTGGGGGTTGCCCCTTCCGGTACATGGATATGGATATCCCGTTTTTCAAAAAGGGAAGGTTTAATGCCAAATCGGGGGGCTTGGGAGCGGATATAGCTCACGGCTGCCTGGATGGATTCTTGCATAACGTCACCCAATTTACCGGTAATCATGGTTTTACCCTTGCCTGGCAAAATGACGGCTTCAATCGACAGCAAGTCGCCGCCAACTTCTGTCCAAGCTAAACCAGTCGTGACCCCAATGACATCGGCAATTTCTGCCAAGCCATAACGATACCGCGGAATACCGGCATATTTTCCAAGGTTTCGCGCAGAAATTTTAATCGCCTTTGTTTTGGGTTTGGTCAGAATTTCTTTGATTGCTTTACGGGCTAAATTGGCAACTTCCCGCTCCAGGTTTCGTACCCCCGCTTCGCGCGTGTAAAGGCGAATCAGTTGACGCAAGGCGTCGTTTGAAATAGCAAGTTCTCCCTCCCGTAAGCCATGCATTTCTAGGGCTTTTGGAATGAGATAATGGATTGCAATTTCAACTTTCTCATCTTCCGTGTAACCAGGGAGTCGGATAACCTCCATTCGGTCCAGCAAGGGTTGGGGCATCCGGAGTGTATTCGCCGTTGTGACGAACATCACATCCGATAAATCGTAGTCGACCTCAAGGTAATGATCATTAAAGGTTGTGTTTTGTTCAGGGTCAAGCACTTCAAGTAAAGCTGAGGCTGGATCTCCTCGCCAGTCTGTCCCCATTTTATCGATTTCATCCAGCAAAAAGAGAGGGTTTGATGTCTTTGCTTTTTTCATTCCTTGAATAACTTTACCAGGCATGGCACCAATATACGTGCGACGATGCCCGCGGATCTCTGCCTCATCCCGAACACCGCCCAAGGACATGCGCACAAAACTACGCCCTGTGGCTGAAGCAATGGACTTTCCAAGAGATGTTTTACCCACCCCAGGTGGCCCAACCAAGCACAAAATCTGCCCCTTCACTTTGCCCACGCGGCTTTGAACGGCTAAATATTCCAGGATCCGCTCTTTAACTTTATCCAAGCCATAGTGATCATGATCTAAAATTTTCTTGGCGCTGATAATATCTCGTTTGATGCGGCTGCGGTGTTGCCAAGGGATAGATAGCATCCAATCCAGATAATTACGGATTACGGTTGCTTCAGCAGACATTTGGTTCATACTGCGTAACTTACGCAGTTCTGCCATTGATTTCTCACGCGCTTCCTTGCTGAGCTTTGTTTTCTTAATGCGGGTTTCAAATTCAGAAACCTCATCTTTACCTTCTTCGCCTTCCCCAAGCTCTTTCTGAATGGCCTTGAGCTGCTCATTCAAATAATAATCCCGTTGGGTTTTCTCCATCTGTCGCTTAACCCGGGTGCGTATGCGTCTTTCAACCTGTAAAACGCCCATTTCCCCTTCGATATGATTCAGGATTTTTTCTAACCGTTGCTTAACGTCAGCTGTTTCGAGCAAGATTTGCTTTTCAGGGATTTTTAACCCCAAATAAGACGAAATGGTATCCGCCAGCTTTGCTGGATCATCAATTTGATTGATCGTTACCAAAACATCAGGGGGGATTTTACGGTTAAGCTTAATGTACTGTTCAAACTGACCAACGATCGTGCGAACAAGCGCCTCAACTTCAGCCTCCTCAACAGGGGTTTCTGGAACAAGGTCAACGACAGCATGAAAATGCTGGGCATCATCCTGGATTTTTACCAAGTGAATACGTTGTCCCCCTTCCACCAGAACTTTTACGGTTCCATCCGGGAGCTTCAAAAGCTGTAAAACAGTTCCAAGCGTTCCTGTCGTATATAAATCTGTGGGCGCTGGATCATCATGGTTTGCATTTTTCTGGGTAACAAGTACGATGTGCTTTTCTTCTCCCATCATAACTTGTTCTAAAGCGCGAACGGACTTTTCCCGCCCGACGAACAAAGGCACAATCATATGAGGGAAAACAACAATATCACGAAGAGGGAGAACAGGGTACTGAACCCCTTTTTTTAAGCCAAACATCACGCACACTCATCCAAACAGTTTGTTAAAATGACTCTTCGTATCATATAATAAATTCCGGCATATAAAAATAAGATAAAGTTACTTGCCTTTAGAAGCGCCACTCAGAGGCTTCCCGTATGTTTTAAGAGGCTGGGCGCGACCCTCAACAACTTCTTTGTTAATGACAACTTCCTCAACTCCCTCAAAGGACGGCATCTCAAACATGGTATCCAGCAAGATGGTTTCCATAATAGAACGCAAACCTCTTGCGCCTGTTTTACGGGCAATGGCTCGCATCGCAATGGCGTGCAAAGCATCATCTGTCAGGTTCAGGTCAATATTTTCCATTGAAAATAACCGCTTGTATTGTTTAACAAGGGCATTCTTCGGTTTTACCAAAATCTCAACAAGGGATTGCTCATCCAAATCGGTCAAGGTTGCCAAAACAGGCAAGCGGCCGATAAACTCCGGGATTAAACCGAATTTTAGCAAATCTTCAGGCTCAACGCTGCGCAACAAATCTCCCGTTGTTCTTTCTGCAGGGGCGCGGACATCTGCGCCAAATCCAATAGCAGCGCCTTTGCCCCGAGCCGCAATGATTTTCTCTAACCCAGAAAATGCACCGCCACAAATAAAGAGGATATTGGTTGTGTCAACTTGCAAGAATTCCTGTTGAGGATGCTTGCGCCCCCCTTGCGGCGGTACAGAGGCAACGGTTCCCTCCATAATTTTTAGTAAGGCTTGTTGAACGCCTTCACCCGAGACATCCCGCGTAATAGAAGGGTTATCTGATTTCCGGGATATTTTGTCAACTTCATCGATATAAACAATACCGCGTTGAGCGCGTTCAACGTTATAGTCTGCAGCTTGCAGTAGCTTTAAAATGATATTTTCAACATCTTCACCGACATAGCCAGCTTCCGTAAGGGTTGTCGCATCCGCCATGGTAAACGGAACATCAATAATGCGTGCCAAGGTCTGTGCGAGCAACGTCTTCCCACTGCCGGTTGGCCCAATCAGCAAGATGTTAGATTTAGCAATTTCAACATCGCCACTCTTTGGTCCATGGACCAAGCGTTTATAGTGGTTATGGACAGCAACAGAAAGAACACGTTTTGCAAAAAACTGGCCAATAACATAATCATCTAAAACAGCGCATATCTCAGCTGGAGAAGGAACCCCATCACCCGACTTGATGAGGGAGGAACGGTTTTCTTCCCGGATAATATCTGTACACAATTCAACGCATTCATCACAAATAAAAACCGTAGGACCCGCAATAAGCTTGCGTACCTCATGTTGACTCTTACCGCAAAATGAACAGTATAAGATATTTTTGGTATCACTGCTGACTGATTTGCTCATACTCTTCCCCTTAATAAATCAAGGGCCTTCTTCTATATTACTTATTTAAAAAATAACACAGCGGCCACTTACAATTTCATTATGGCGCGCTAATAATAACAAAGAGTTAAATTTTCTGTTTTTTAAGCGGTTGCATTTTTAAGGGCAGTTGATGCTGTTTTTGGACGGTTGGTGATCACTTCATCAACCAAACCAAACTCTTTTGCTTCTTCAGGAGACATGAAACGGTCCCGCTCCAGGGCATCTTCGATGACCTTCAAAGGCTGACCTGTTCTTTCAGCAAAAATTTCGTTGATTTGCTTGCGTAATTTCAAAATTTCACGCGCCTGAATTTCAATATCTGTTGCTTGGCCTTGCGCCCCTCCATGGGGTTGATGGACCATAATGCGTGAACTGGGCAAAGCAAACCGTTTGCCTTTTGCCCCAACAGCAAGCAACAAAGCTCCCATGGAGCAAGCCTGACCCATACACAACGTTGCGACATCACAGCGGATATAATTCATCGTATCTAAAATGGCAAGTCCAGCGGTGACGACGCCCCCTGGGGAGTTAATATACATGGTAATATCTTTATCTGGATTTTCAGATTCTAGGAATAAAAGCTGGGCACAGATAAGGCTTGCCACGTCATCATTTACCTGGCCAGAAAAAAAAACAATACGCTCTTTGAGCAGACGGGAATAAATATCATAAGACCGTTCCCCTCTGCTGGTTTGCTCAACAACCATAGGAACTAAAGTATTGACGACTCCCTGAAATCCGCTCATGCCTCTTTTCCTTTCGTTTCCCTTGTTTTTGCCTTTTCTGCCGTTGGCTTACTTCCTTTTGAAGGTGTTGCCTTGGATGTCTTTTGTTCCTCTTGACTGTCCTCAAATTCTTCGTCATAAGGTGTGGGGATAATACCCTGCACCGTCTGCTTTAACGTTGGAAAGTCAATCATGCGCTCCTTAATTGTTGCCTCACTTAAGATAAAATCTATCACCTTATCTTCTAAAAGGGGAGCCACCAAATTTCGCAGCGCTTGATTATTATTCACATAATATTTAATAATCTCATCTGATTGAGAAGGGTGGCGGATCGCTTCCTGGAAAACAGCCATCCGCACTTCTTCATCCTTAAGCTTTATCTTTTTTATATCCGCCAAATGGGAAATTAATAACCCGAGCCGTACCCGGCGCTTTGCAATGATTTCATAATCGGACTTCAATTCCGCTTCCGGCTTCTCATCCTCTTCATTGAGCTCCCCATTGGTCCGAGCTTCGGTTAACTCACGCTGCAGTTGGTCCCAAATGGCTTTAAACTCATTTTCTACCATTGTTGGGGGCAAGTCAAAAGTGTATTGGGAATCTAGGGCATCGAGCAAATGGCGCTTCGTGTATAAGTGGGCAACCTTTTTAGCTTCATGTTCCAATGATTCCCGAATAGAGTTGCGCAAATCATCAAGTGTTTCAGCATCAAATTCTTTTGCAAATGTATCGTCCAGGTTAAAAGTGACGGGCTCCTCAATTTTTTTTACTTCAACCTTGATGGTGGCTTTTTTGCCTGCAAGGTCGGCGACTTTTTCTTCCTTCAGGAATTGAACGTCTCCCTCAAAATGCTCTCCGGCCGTCTTGCCATAAAGGCTTTTGACAATCGGCGCAAAGGGACTATCGTCTTTTTCCGGCCCTAGTAAAATCTGATAGGTTTTGGGCAACTCAATACCTTTGCCATTTTCCAAAGTTCCTGACCATGCCACGGAGACCAGGTCTCCCTTACGGGCAGCCCTTGCTTCCTGTGGTTCTTGGTACCGGGTATGCTCGTCATAGACTTTTTTTAACCGTTGCTCAACATCCTGATCACTAATTGTCACCTTCAAGATTTCCAAAGAGATATCTTTAAAATCTTTGATATCAATATCCGGCAGCGCCTCAAAAGTGACCTGACACTCAAAATCCTTTTCTTTTTCAAAAGAAATGATATCGACAGCGGGATCAATAGCATTACGGAACTTATGGTCTTTATAAATTTCGGCTAAAGCCTCGCGCAGTATCGCGTTTCCTGCATCTTCCCAAGCTTCAGCTCCATATCTCTGCTCAAGAATGGCTTCCGGTGCTTTACCAGGCCGAAATCCCGGGATCCGGGCTTTAGCCCCGATTTTTTTTAGCTGCCCATCAAATTTCTTGTGTAGCTCTGCTGCAGGGGCTTTAATTTTAAATTGATATTTCAGTTTTTCTGAAAGTATTTTTTCAATGTCAATGTGCATCTAATGCTCCGTCCCGTTTTTAAACGGTTCCTAAAATTTTAAATGGTGCGGGCGGAGGGACTTGAACCCCCACGACTTGCGTCACCAGAACCTAAATCTGGCGTGTCTGCCAATTTCACCACGCCCGCAAAAGAGGCCTTAAGAAAATAACCAGGCACCTTTTTATGTACACGAACCCCATAGTATGTTCAATACTTTAGTGTCCCTTGCCCCCGGAGGCAAGTTTTTCTTCAAGTCCTGAAAACCTTAGCTGCTGCTCGTAAAAACCGATAATATAGTTTTGAAAGTCAATGCTTTATCCTCTTGGTGCCTATTCCAGGGCCATTCACTCCATGAATTCTCGTTTAATCCGACCATTAATATTATTGTACACTGGCTCCCCGCCAAAAAAGGAGCAAATGTAGACTTGGATTATTCGAGCCTCCCTAAAGCCATTAGGGCTTAAGGGTACTGAAATTCTAAAATCATCATTGGATATGCCCTGAGGAAATATTATCGCTACAAGCTAAGTCTTCGAGACGTAAGCGCAATGCTTCTGGATACAGGCTTGGAAGTTAGCTATGAAACCATCCGTAAGTGTTGTAAAACCTGGGGCCCTGTGTTTGCCCGGGGCATAGGGCAAAAAAGAGGCTCATCCTTTAAAGATAAATGGCATATTGATGAGATGTGTGTTTTGATTAAGGGAGAGGTCTTTTAGTTTTGGCGGCTGATTGATAGGGAGGGGGAGAAGATTGCGAGCTGGCTTCAAAAAAGAAGGAGAGCTAAATCCGCAATCCGCGTTTTAAAGAAGGCTCTAAGAAGAGTAGGTTCTTGCCTCGGGTGATGGTGACTGACAAGCTAAGGAGCTATAAGAAAGCGCATAGGTCTGTGGGCAATCACCTTTGAAGGCAACCTTTATGATTTCTAACTAAATTCAAAAAGATTCAATATATTATGTTTATTTTTAAATTGTCCAATTCTATTTCGGCTTCCTCTTCATATAAAAGTTCTCCATAATGACGTATTGGTTGGCTTTACAGTAATCAACACACCATTTTTTTTTACTTATTTTATTATTAATGATTTTTAAAAAAAATGACTCGCTACTTTTTATAAGTTAACTTCCTTCTGGTGGGCAGCCTTAAGATTACACTCTTTCACGTGGCCAAAACCGCGAATAGTTTGAGGAAGTTTGGCAATTAATGAAAAAGAGGAGGTGAATGCTGGGAGAGGGCTATTCTTGATTTTTGGTGAGCGTACTTGTTCGATGTTTTACTGCTCTTAAAATTATTTTTCTTTTCTTCAACAAGGATCAGCAAGAGAAAAAAGTTGTGAACAATACCACCCAAGAGTTTTTTTTGTATCATTATGTATGTTCCAATCTACTTCCTAAACAAACGGATGAAACTCACTTCTTTTAGAGTTTTTTTTTGCTCAGGCGGTTACCCGGGGGTTCCAGATTAACGGCACATTGCCCATTGGTATTTATGCGCCACAAGCTTTAAAAAAATTCCTATAATATGCTTGATGTTATGGTGTTATTAAGCATAAATACGTAATTTTCTTAACATATAAACCAAAATTTAGCCTGTCAACCAATTTTTTACGTAAATTTACAAAGTGGGGTAACCTTTAAGTTTGTAAAGTGATTCTTAACCGCGTAGCGTAATCCTCGGGGGCTTGCGCATGGGATGGGAATAAACTGGCCTTAAGTCCAGAGATATATTAAGCTGCAGAGCTTTACAAAGTAAACTTCCTTAAAATCCATTACCTTGCTATTGAAAGCGGGGTTTCTAAGCCTATGCCTGTTTATGAATAACAGCGCCGGAAACATGAGGAGGGAACAATAGAGTCGATTTAACGAAGGTTCTTTTCGACTATCCACTCAGTAAACCTTATATCAGGCTCATGTTGGTACCCTTTTTGAGAATAGAGATAAATTTCCTGAACAAGGTCCAAGACTTTCTCTTTAGAGAAGGTTGTTTTTTTGCTCTTCAGAATTTTAGTAAGGCATTCAAGACATTTTGAGTATAATTCAATGTCCCAGGGAGAAGCATGTTTTTCCGAGGAGGGCTCAGGAAGGGTATCATAAGGAAGGGAGTTATTTTCTTGGTCCCCACCAATTAAATCATGTACCTGGCAGTTAAGCGCCCTTGCAATGGCTTGTAGAGTATAAATGCTTGGGTTCTTTGAGCGACCATAGAGAATATTTTGAACAGCACTCGCCTTTAAGCTTGCTTTTTTTTCTAAGGCATGTGCAGAAATTCTTTGTTCAGCCATCTTTTCCTTAATCTGTAAGGACAGAAAATTCATATAACCCCCAAATTTATGTATAAATACCCCAATACCTATACATTAAGTTTATAAAGTTTGTCAATTTATAGGTAGAAATACACAAATGTTTTATTAGAAAATTGTTGCATTTGTTTTTCTCCCCTACAAACTTACTATGTTTCTTAACAAAGACGTATCTTAAGAAGTCAATTCTCCATCGCTTGCGGCGTAAAACTCCAGTAAGCCAGCGCCGGCTGTTTGGCGTTTTGAATTGAATAGAAGACAAAAATTACATCCAAATTGGTGGAAAACCTAGGCTCTATGGTTCATACTTTTGGTAGGATAAAGGTTGCTCTCTTCTTGGTACGGTACAAACTTTACTCTTGGGTGAGGCTACAGGGACACATTCGATATTGCTACTCTGTATGCGCATAAAGCCTCTGCGAAAAATATATTGACAATGTTTCTTTGAAATGTCTTTGTATATATACACATTAAAGCCTAAAATGAAGACAGTGAAAAGCTGTATTTGACAAAACTGTTTGATTTTGAATATTGCTTTGGTCATGTTGCCGTAAGCTGATCCTATGAAGCGGGTTTACGTTAACGAATTTACATAGGGATACCTAATACTGAAAAAAGATGCTATTTCCTAAAGGATTTAATTGTTGGAGGCTGGAGAGGAGACAGGAAAAAATTGTTATTAGGTTTGCTTCGTGAGTTAAGAAACAACCAAAGATAAATAAAAAAATATAAAATTAAGAAGAAAGAATTATCTTGTATAAATATGAAAAAATTTTTAAATTTATAAATTGGGATTTAAAAAAAAACAAGAAAACGAATCTCTTCTCTTGGATGCAGTTTTATAAATTGAAGGATTTCACTCTTTCTTATGATTATCATATTTTCTCTATTTTTATTTTATTTTCTGTTATTTTAAGCTCTACAGTTTTCTTTTATTTTTCAAATGCTCAATATCAAAAAGAGGTCTTAGATGCTTCTAAAAGAGACGTAGAAGCAGTTGATGTGATTACAAATTCTTTATTCCAGGCTACAAACAATATAATGGTCTATATCGGGAAGCAAATTGCCAAAAATGAAAATAGAGACCTTTCTTTTATTAGAGATTTATTCAGCCATTTTTCTAATGTCGAATATCGCCATGCAAGATTGATAAGCTCGTCTCGGATATTTTGGATAAACGTTAATAATTATGCTGTTGTCCACAGCAAGACAGGGATAGTTGAGAAAACTTTTGATATATCTCACCGTTGTTTCATACCTAAAAATACAGATGATATCCAGAAAAATGCTTGGAAGCTACGCGTTTGTCCTCCTGACCACAGCCTTTTCGACGACGCATGGGTTATTCCTGCAGGCGCAATTATCGTCGATAATAAAAATAACTATATTGGATGTATTGCGCTTGGGTTTTACACGCAGGAACTAAAAGCAAAGATCATTCAAGCCCGAGGAGAACAGAAAACTAAATTTCTTATTATAGACGAAAATTATAACCTTATCATACAATCTAAAAATTCAGAAGAAAAATTATATAATTTAAAGAATTTATTTAATTTATCTGAAATCTTTTCTCATAAATCTGGCATATTGAAGAACCCTATAATTTATAATAATACTTCTTATATGTACTTTAAAAAGATGGAAAATTTCCCTTATATTATTCTAAGTGGGTTTGATAATTTTGCTCTTAAGAGAGAGATGTATAATATCACTGTTCCAAGAATAATAGAATTTTTATTTTTTAGCTTATTTTGCGTCGTCCTTTTATATACCTTTAGAAGAAGGTTGGTCGTTTTTTTTAATTTATCTTTTAAAGCTAAAGAGGATTATGTTAATTCTTTAATTAGTAAAATAAATGAAAAAATTTATGTCGATATAAATAACTTTAAAAAGATTATTTTAAATGATTTAAAAGATAGCACGATAGGGAATAATAAAGGCAAACATCTTGAAACGATTAATAAAATTTCTGATTTGTTTTCAGATGCCTTATCTCCCTCCTCAAAAAAATCCCGTCCTACCTATGTTGATGTCAGCTCTCTTCTTTCGACCTGTTTATCCGTACATTCACAAAGCGCCTTTATAAAAAGAGTTTCACTTAAAGGTATGATACCTCCTTATTTACCACCCTTATATATTGATGAATTCCATTTTAAACAGATCATTATAGGAATGTTAGAAATTTCAATACAACAAACGCCCTCCTGCGGCAAAATTAGGCTTTATGCAAGCGTTGAAGAAAAAGAGGGTTGTGAATACCTAAAGATTGATATTATAGATAATGGGTTTGGCTTAAATAACGAAGATATGCTAAGGATTTCTCCCGAATCAAAAGGAAGAGTTCTACAAGGATTTAATTTCTATTGTAGCTTCCCACATATTGAAGCCATTGTGAGGATATATGGAGGAACATGCGCTTTTAAAAGCGCCTGGAAAAAAGGAAGAACTTCTACAAGAACTTCTACGGTATGGTTACCTTATTCATTCCAAAAATTAGCGAATAAAGGTCGCTATGTTAATATACATCCCATTGGCGCAACGATTAATTGATAATTAATCTCCTATATAGACCTGCCGACTGAGTCAAGGCTTTTTGGAAGAGAATAGATGATAAAAGAAAAGATCGGCTGACCATGGCCATCTTTGCTGTCGTCCACGTTAACAAGGTATGTTTACTGAATCCTATCTTTAGTTAATACTCTCTATTTTTTCATGGCATATCCAATGATGATTTTAGGAGTTCGGTACCCTTTATATTTGTCAGAAACAATCAAAGGCAACCCCCATGCTTGAGAAGATATTTTACAATTATGGACCATATCCTTTCAATAACTTAATGGGATGGATCGCTCCGCTTACTAACAAATTACGACGCCTAAGATGCTAAGGCTTTTAAATCGAACAAGAAGCTTGCGGTGGAGCGCACTATTGGGCTCGCAAATTTACCTCCTTTGGTCATGAGGTAAAGCTTATGAATCCTCAGTATGTCAAACCATACGTTAAAAGTAACAAAAATGATTTCAATGATTCCGAAGCTATTTGCGAAGCTGTAACAAGGCCAAACATGAGATTTGTCGCCATTAAAAGTGTTGAATAGCAAGATATTCAAATGCTTCATCGCATTCGCAGTCGTCTCGTTCAGGAGCGCACACCTTTAATCAATCAGATGCGCGGGTTATTGCTTGAATTTGGGATCACTATCCCTCAAGGCATAGGGCAAATAAGGAAGAGTTTTTTGGAAGTTCTGGATACGTATGACTATGCTCTTACACCGCGCAGCAAACTGTTATTAACAGAGCTTTATGAGCAGTTAAAAGAGGTAGATTTAAAAATTGGATATTATGATAAAAGGGTGCAACAAATTTGCCGGGAAAGCGAAGTCTGCCAAAGACTAACCCAAGTCCAAGGTATAGGTTCTTTAACAGCGACCGCCCTTGTGGCTGCTGTTGGAGACGCAAAGCTTTTCCAAAGTGGTCGGCAGATGGCTGCATGGTTAGGCTTGGTTCCTCGCCATGTTCTAGCGGGGGAAAGCAGGTTCTCCCTTGGTATAAGTAAACGAGGTGACCGTTATTTAAGAAGTCTTCTTATTCATGGAGCCAGGGCTGTTGTCAAACGAGCCGAGCACAAGCTTGATACTATGAGCTGTTGGATTAGGGGGCTTAAAGAACGCAGAGGGTATAATAAAGCCTGTGTTGCTGTGGCCAACAAAAATTGCCGGATTTTATGGGCCCTTATGGCTCATGATTCTTGTTATGAAGCTAGATAATGAAAGATATAAAAGATTTCACCAGATTGCTGAGATGAAAGATAAGAATGATGGCAAAAAAAATTAAATCCCCTCTTTAAAACTCTGGTACCGTCATGGCTTCTTAAGGCCGGTAACTTGATTGAGAGATAAGAGGACGCAGATTCCATCAGGGCTAAAGGCACAAGCCTTAATAAAAGCCGGATATATGACTGCAATCTATCCATTAACACCATCCATCTTATTTTAGACCTTGCAATATGGATCGATCCATATATGTCTGCAGACCTCCTTTGCGAAGGTCATTTTCACACCATGCGTCCCATAATCTACAGAACTGTAAGGAAGACCACTAAGGGAAAATTACTTAGGTCAGGCCCTGTCTGAAATAGAAAGACCTTGTATAAAATTTATCTTTGGCTCACATTAAGCCCAAGAACATGAACATAAGGCATGTTGATTGTGGAATATAACAAAACCAATCCCACACAAGGCACTCATTATAAGAATTTAGGAACTATAAATGGCGTAAGATTTACGCCTAGGGAAATAGATGTTATTGCGTGCCTTCTCAGTGGGAGGGCCACAAAAACGATTTGTCGATTTTTATCAATTGAAGAAAAAACAGTTGAAACCCATAAATATAATATTATGAGGAAGCTGGAGTGTAACTCCAAAGAAAGCATTATAAATTTTATAGAAAAATCCGACAAGTTTTTAATTGTAAAAGAACATTACTTTGGATTGCTGATTCAGACAACCTTTGAAAAATGCTTCCAAGAAATTCGGACATTAACGGAGACGCGCACTACCGTTTGTTCCATTGTTTGCTGGCGCAAACAAGAAAATAAGTTACCCCTTGTTAACCGCCTTGAAAAACATTTAAAACTTGCAGGCATTAGAACCCTAATTAAAATTAGGGAGGACTATAAGTCCTCCAATGATCTCATCTATAGTATAGAACCCCAGCCCTCGGATTATATCCTTTATGCTCCCCCGGAAACATTCGTAGCCCAACTTCAGGACAGCAAGAGCGAGTGGAAATCGGAAATTTTTCCTTTTATCCAAAATTCTTCTAAGCGCCTAGGAAAATTAATTTTTCTTTTAAATGAAAGTGATGCCAGTATTGACCTGCCTCAAGAAATACAAGATGCGGGTTATATAGATTTTG
Organism: Alphaproteobacteria bacterium; assembly: GCA_021323455.1. Lineage (GTDB taxonomy): Bacteria > Pseudomonadota > Alphaproteobacteria > Paracaedibacterales > VGCI01 > VGCI01. The sequence goes on from JAJONN010000006.1 coordinate 81,928, forward strand.
GGGCCCACTCAAATTATTACTTTGCAGTCTTTGATGTTTTGCAAAAGGTTTTACCTAAAATCAATCTAGAGAAAGCTCAGCTAGCATTTAAAAAACATTATGAAGCAATCTATGGTTCTGCCGAAAAAGCCCCTTCTCAATTATGGTTAGAATTTAATGACCTACCCGAAAAAGAAGATCTTTCCAATAATATTACGCCAAGTATCTTAAAAAATCATAGAAGACCCCTGTTTATGGCGGGGGCAATTTTTCTGACGATTTTTAGCATCTTATTTTTCATGCCGGTTAAGGAGAATAAATCATTATCAAGATTGCAGATTATTAAAGCCCAGGAACCTCTTATACGGCCTGACTTACCACTTCCCCAAGTTAACACATTCTTAGAACGCCCAAATTTGGTAGCTCAAATTGAAGAGAAGCTTAATGGAGATAGCATCCAAACCGTTGCCCTTACAGGTATAGGAGGAGTGGGGAAAACAACACTTGCTCGCCAATATATGCGTATTCAAAAATCTTCTATTATGTGGGAAGTTAATGCTGAAACAAAAGACAGCCTTATAGCATCATTTGAAAATCTAGCCTCCACTTTATCTAAAACAGAAGAAGAAAAGAAAATATTGAGAGCGCTGCAAGACATAAAAGATTCAAAAGAAAGAAAAGAAAAAATTATTCAGTTTGTAAAGAATTTGTTTAAATTACATCAAAATTGGTTACTTGTTTTTGATAATGTTGAAAATTTCACAGCATTAGAAGATTATTTTCCTTCCGATCCAAATAGTTGGGGGAAAGGAAGAGTTATTATTACAACTAGAGATGGTACAGTTCAAAATTATAGTTATATCAACAATATTATTCATATAGGGGGGCTGAATCCAAAGGAAAAATTAAATTTTTTTATTAAAATAATGAATCATGGAAATACGGACCCCTCTGTTAATATTCAGAAAGGAAGGGAAGAAGAAGAATTCCTGAAAGAGCTCCCACCTTTTCCACTGGATATTACCATTGCTGCTTATTATTTAAAATTAACACACATATCTTATAGAAAATATTTGGAATACCTAAGGCAGTCTAATAAAGATTTTGAGGAAATCCAAGAAAAAATATTAAAAGAGGCAGGTAATTATACAAAAACACGTTACAGTATTATTACTTTATCACTCAAGAAACTTATTGAGACAAATAAAGATTTTAAAGACTTATTATTATTTATAAGCTTGATTGATTCTCAAGATATTCCAAGAGTTTTGTTGGATTCTTATAAAAATAATATTGTTGTTGATAGTTTTATATATAGCTTAAAGAAATATTCTCTTGTAACAAATGAGGCAACTCCGTCACTCTCTTCGTCCCAAAGTCTTTCCATTCACCGGATTACACAAATAATAAGCCTGAATTATTTTATCCAAACATTAGGCTTGAAAAGAACAAGCCCTGTAATGTTAACGATTTATGATAATATTGAGAAATACATAAAATATGCAATAAGTAAAGCAGATTATACAATATTAAAATCTATTATTAATCATTGTGAAACATTCTTGAGCCACAAAAATTTATTAGAAGATTCTATTAAAGGGTTTGCCGAAGGAAGATTGGGAATTATTCATTTTTACTGCGGTAATTATGTAAAAGCAAAGGAGCTTTTAGAAGAGAGTTTGAAAGATTTAAATAGAAATAGAGAGGATGCCCGCGTTGCTAGCATGTTGATTCACTTTGGAATGGTTTATACGAAACTAGGGAATTATGAAAAGGCTAAGGATTTAACAGAACAAGGTCGTCTAATTTATAAAAAAAATTTCCCGGATAAGCATCTTGAATATTTTTGGTCGCTAGTTCATTTAGGAATTATCTATAGAAATTTAGGAGATTTGGGAAAGTCCGAAATTTTACTTGATCAAGGCGTTAAATTTTATAGAAAATATTTTAATGAAGACAGTCCTAGCATAGCTTGGGCATTAGCACACTTAGGGAACATTTATAGAAACTTGGGAAAATACGAGGAAGCTAAAAATCTTCTTAAACAAAGCATCGCAATCTACAAAAAAAATCTACCAGACAAGCATATTGAAATTGCAAGGCCGTTAATCCATTTAGGAAATGTTTATAGAAGTTTGGGAGATTACCAAGAAGCCGAAAGTTTAGTTAATCAAAGTCTCATAATTTATAAAGAATTTTTTGGTAAAGATCATATTGGTGTTGCTTGGTGCCTGGGATATCTCGGAAAAATCTATAGAGATCTTGGTTATTATGAAAAATCCAAGGATTTATTAGAACAAAGCCTTTCCATCCTTGAAAAAAATCTATCAAAAAATCACATTAGGATTGCTTGGATTTCAACACTTTTAGGAAAAGTTTATAAAGATCTTGGATATTATAAAAAATCTAAGGATTTATTTGAAGATAGTTTGATAGCGTATGAAAAACATTTTGGTAAAACTCATGTGAGTACAGCCTGGGTTTTAGAGTGCTTAGGAGAGGTTCATAAAGATTTAGGTGATTATGAAAATGCTAAAAGAATACTTAATCAGACGCTTATAATTTATGAAAAAGAAATCGGTAAAGATCATATTAAAACTGCTCGTGTTCTCAATAACTTAGGCCAAGTTTATTTATTGGAAGGGCATATAGAACCTTCTGAACAATTTTTCCTCAAGGCTTTAGAAATATCTCATAAAAAGAAATTCCCTGAAAGTTACAAGACCTTGGAAAGCCTAGCAGAGTTGTCATTGAAAAAGTCAAAAGATGAGAAGAAGCCACAAAACATTCAAAAATTTAAAATACAATCTATATATTACCTAAAACAGGCGCTAGCAATTGTGAAAACAACTATCTCACAGAATTCTCCTCATATTAGGCGAATTGAATCTAAGCTTAAAAATGTGGATGTCCAAAGTGGGAGTATTTCCTGAATTGTATAGGCTTTCAGCCACTCTTTGCCAAGGACTTGATTGAAGTTTGCCTTGACAAAAGCGTCTGAAAACCTGATGGCTAAGGTAAATTAGTCCCCATATTCTAACGAACAGATATCACGGAGCAGAGCCTCAGGCAAATTGTAGCACTTGTTGTCTGGGTTGGATGACACATGATAAAAAGCAAAATCGTTACCGGGGAGATCCTACTCCCGAAGCATATTTAAATCTTCTCTCAAATCGCCTTGATATTTCTCGTAGTCGTAGGCCCCGAGGATTACCCGGTAATTAACGCCTGTTTTCTTAAGTTTTCTTGCCGCGTCTATCAAATCCTTCGGATTTATTCCCTTATACTTATCGCGTCCATCTTCATCCTTCCCATTTGGTATAAGTGCGTATACTGGGATAAGTACCTCACCCTTTTTTTGGTGAGATCTCAAGAGTTTCACAGTTACTTCATGGTTCTTTTGAACTTTACTTTCAGACTTCCCAATGTATTCTTTTGGGTTGATATACACCGAAACATGATTGCTCCTCTTAAGGAAAGTTTGTCTTGCTCATGACTGCTTTTAAAGGTTTTCATAAACTTCTTCTCTACCTTTAGCCTTTTGTGGCTAATTTGGCCGGCCGGAATGTAGGATTTTATCAAGGGCTTTCCCATCGTTCCTAATCTTTCGCAAAGCCTCTATCTCAGTAATTTTCCATTAAGCCCCTTCCTTACAGCCTTTCTCAGGATAGGTATGCCTTCAATTTTCTTCTAGCGTTGGCTTGTTAATTCGGGGCGCATGCTCAAAAGCATACTTCTACGAATTAACGAAAGGAAAACCCAAAAGGTTTTTTTGTAGTGGGCCCGGATCAGGTGACAGCCTTCTCCAGGTTCTTGAAATCAATACTTAACAATGGAGATTATTATGTTTGTGAAGAAAATTTATAAAGCTAGGGAAATATCATATGCTTGTTTAACGTTCCTTTCAACGCTTGTTCCTCTAGCAGTAGAGGCAAGTGAAGCTCTCTTAGAAGATAAGAAATACAACATAATTGGTGTTGCCTTATTTTCTGGTCGTGACCCTATTAGCCGAGGCATCAAAGCTTGGACTAAGAGTAATGTATCTCACGTTGGTGTTATTTTATCAGAGCAAAATAACGAAAATAAATGGCATTGTTTTGAGTCCACAGGGTCTGTGAGTGAAGTATTGAGTGGCCAATACCCGCATGTTCGCCTTACTCCCTGGGAAACGGTTGTAAGAGAGTATGACGGGACTGTAAATTACAGGTTGTTTGTCTTTCACTATGAGAATAGAACAAACCCAGAATGGGTTACAGGTTTTGTTAAAGATTATAATAGAAAACCTTATACAAAAAACCCGTTTAAGCTTCTAAAAGCCCTCTTTAGGCGAAATAGTCACTCAAACTCACTCGTTTTAAAGACAGCTTTTTGTAGTGAGCTTACAGCAAAAATGCTTATGGACTGTAGGATAGCTCCTTTAGGGATAGCTGCTAACTACCTTCCAGCAGATTTTTCAAGTGAGAGACAACTTCGATTAGAGCCAGGGATCGAATTGGTCTCAGATGAGTTTTTTGCCGCTCAAAACTGAGTTTCTTAATATAAGAGAGAAAGATCCCAAAAGGAGTACAGTTAAATACTGGCAAAATGAGAGAAGCTCTGCAAAACCAGGCTTCTCTCTTATCTAGACTACACATATGAGTAGAGAGCTACTCAATTAAGTATCCCATATTCCCAAAAACTTAAAGTATCTTTTTCTGAGATTAAACCTCCTTGCAGCTTTTATTAGCATAGGTAATCTAGATATTCTTTTATTTATTAATCAAGGAGATGTATTTGAAATTTGTATTATGAGTTAAGGAGAGAGAGAAACGCAAGGGAAGTTTCTAAAGCGAACCCAGATCAAGTGACAGCTTGATCCAGGTTCTAGAAATCAATACTTAACGCAAGGAGATTAACATATTTAATTAAAAAACTCAAAATTAAAAAGGACTATTAAAGGCAAGCCTTATGCCCTATCAATGGTAGTTTTGTTGGATTTCACAAGAAAATGCAGTTAATTGTGGAGTAATGCTCCCGTTTTTTCAACTGGCACACAGCTTTAAAATGAGTAATAATATTTGATAAATTTTGGCTGCCTATGGCGAGTACTATGAAGGTGCCATCAAGTTGTTGAATTGCTCGCTAAAAAGGGGGTCTCTGCTTGTACCAGGGAAATACATAGGCTATCGAACGCCTAAGACTGTTTACCTTTGTTACCATTCTCATACAAGCTAAAGTATTTCAATATTTAGGACGCTTCATACCCTTTGAATCTAATCTGCCAATCGGTTATTAAATAAAAATCCAAGTATCGTAATTATTTAAAAAATAGGGCGTTAAAGGTTTACTCAAGCTTAGTATCATAATGACCCAACCAGGAGGAGCTTTCTAATTTGCCAGAACTTCCCGAAGTCGAAACTGTTTGCCGAGCATTGAGACCTGTTCTTGAAGGGCGCTCTTTAGCGAAGGTTCAATGTAACCGGCCAGATTTGCGATACCCTCTGCCAACAGACATGGAGGGTGAACTTAAAGGGCATATCATTACAGGTATCAGGCGGCGCGCAAAATATATTCTCATTGATTTTAATCACGGCTTAACGCTTATAGGACATTTAGGTATGTCAGGGCGTGTCCTTATTGAACCGCCTTCTCTTTTTTATATGAAACCAGGCCCTCACGACCATGTCATCTTCATGACATCCCATCAATATAAGATCACCTTGAGAGACCCGCGTCGCTTTGGCTTTTTATTGCTTAAGCCTACCCATCACCTAGAAAACCTACATCCCTTTTGTTCATTAGGGTTTGAACCTTTAGGAGATCATTCATTAGTAGCCTCAAGGTTCCAGGCCGTTCTCAAGACCCGAGCAGTCTCTATTAAAAGTGCTCTGTTGAATCAAGCGATTATTGCAGGATTAGGTAATATCTATGCTTGTGAGGCACTCTGGCAGGCCAAAATCTCACCGTTACGTTTAACCAATACGCTGACCCTTGAAGAGACAAAGGTTTTATTAAAAGAAATCGACGATGTTTTAACAAGAGCAATTGATGCTGGTGGTTCTACCTTGCGAGACCATGTTCAGCCAAATGGTAATACTGGGTATTTTCAACATTCTCTTAAAGCTTATAATCGCGCAAATCAGCCTTGCGTTCGCTGTAAGGTAACCCTCCTTACAAAAATTATCCAAAGTAGTCGAGCAACCTATTACTGCAGGGAGTGTCAGCAATAAGGTATAAAGATCAGTTCCTCAACGGGTCTAGAGTTCGTATGGGTAGAGGACATTCTGGCATATCAGTTGACTGTTGGAATGTTATCCTCCCTAGGCCATATGCCGAGACACCCGACAAGTGAAAGCAGCTTTCCGCATACTCCTTGCTCTAAATAAGGAGATTAAAGATTGGTGTAAGCTGGTAGGGAATTGCATATGTTATTAAATCAGGTTTGGAAAAATCATCTTTCACATCAATTCTATCATGGTATAAATTTTCTTAAGCAGGGATCACGAAAAAATTGGGATTTTGCAAATGACCGACAGTGATATTTTAGGCCACATTCCTGATCTTCATTTCTTCTGTCGCAGCTACAAGCTCTTTTGCAATACCAGGTTCACTACTTGCATGCCCAGCGTCTTGGACGTAGACCAACTTTGATTTGGGCCAGTGGTTGTGTAATTCAAAGGCATTTTTAGCCCGACAGATCACGTCATACCGTCCATGAACAATGATAGCGGGCAGATGGGCGATTTCCTTTAAATTATCCAAAAGTTGGTTGGGTTCCAAAAAGAATTTATTCATTGAGTAATGCGTAAAGGTTCTCGATACAGCAAGAACGAATGCATCATTTTGAAGAATATTAGCAACAGAACCCTGATTAATAAGGGTTGCACACAACATGTCATATTTTACGAATGCTCGGGCTGCCGACATGTTTATCGCAGGATCAGAATCCATGAATCGCCTATAGTAGGCTGCAATTAAATTCGTTCTTTCATGGAGGGGTAAAAATTCAACGAATTCCTGCCAAACCTCAGGATAGATATCCCTCATACCATACCAGACCTGCTCATAGTCGGCTTGGCGGCCAAGAAAAATGCCACGCAAGATAAACCCGAGACATCGCACGGAATGCGCCTCACCATAGCCAATGGAAAGGGCGGTGCCCCAAGACCCACCAAAAAGGAGCCATTTTTCTATACATAAATGCTCACGCAGCCTTTCCATATCTTGAATCGAATCCTGAGGTGTATTGCCTTCCATTTCTCCAAGAGGTGCTGAACGACCTGAGGCGCGTTGATCAAAAAGGATGATGCGATAAAATGTAGGATCAAAGAAACGCATGTCTTGAGGGCTACACCCTGCGCCAGGGCCACCATGCACCACAACCACAGGTAATCCTTGGGGGTTTCCATATTCCCCATACCAAATCTGATGCACCTTAGATACCTTCAGATGCCCTTCTTTATAAGGCTTAATTTTTGGAAACAATATGTGATCCAAAGTATGAATGAGCTGATAATTAGGTGGGGAGAGTTTCAAGGTTGTATAATCCTTTCTTGATACGACAACGTACCATTTTGCGGCCCTCTGCTCAATAATCCATCTGCACCTCAAAAAGTGCCTTTGCGAGTTCGTCGAAGTTCGCGATTTCTTCGATAGAAGAGTTATGCCCAAAAATTGTGTATGAAGCATTAGGGGGCACTCGTGATTCCTTCAAAGGTTGCCCCTTTTCTTTCGTCTTATTTACAAATGATTTTTCATTTTTTTTATAAAAAAACAAGAAAAATTAGATAGTTATGGGCAAAATTAAAACTTGAAATCTCTCAAATAAAATCATATTGGTATCATGCATAATTATTATGCAAATGACATAGACCCAATAAAGGATTTTGATTATGAATATGCGTCAAACCCGGAATAAGTGGACAGAAGAAAACATATATTACTTAAAAACAGCCTATTTAGAAGGAGCATCCTTAAAAGAAATAGCTGGACAATTACAGCGGTCTGTGAGCGCTGTTAATAAGGCTTTGGAGAGACATCATTTGCGCACACATAACCGGATGGAGCGTTTACCGGCTTTACCACGCCCAACGGTTCAACAAATTCAGCAAAAGAAAAGGCTGGAAGCGCAAAAACGACAAGAGTCTCTCAGGAAAGTAAAATTTCACTGGGCACATTTGCGGAAATGTGTTTCTTTTGAACATGTCCTTTTATGGCTAAGGACACAAAAAATCTTCGTCACCAAATCAACATCAGACGTTTACTATGAAATGAATGGCATTCCCAATACTCAACACCAAATTTTGCTTAAGGCGAATGTATTGCGGGAGCAACATCACCTTCCTATATTTCAGGTTAAGGGGGTTACGAATGCTTAGGGGACTATAAAAGTTAACATGTTCATTTTTTCTTCGATTTATGAGCCATCTGCGACGTTATTTTTGCGCTTCCAGTACGCGGTAGCTTAGGCATTGCTTGCGTTCCGGTTCTCAAAATAACTTGCAATCGACTCATAAGCTCTTGAATAAATGCACAGTTTTTATTTATAGTCCCCTTAGGGCGTGTCCTCCATGATCATTTTTAGATCTTCAAATGGTGGTTTTTTGCGCTTCTGTTTCTCAAGTACGGCTTTGGATTCTGCGATACGGTTCTCAAAATCCACCATGTTCGCTTCGCTGACCTTCGGTTCGCCATAAAACCTTTCAATTAATGGTCCGCCCTAAGGCTTAACGGAAAGTCCATAAGGTTCTAAGTAGAAGGCAACTTCTTTTAGGAGCATATCGAGGTTTTCCTCGCTGGACGCCTCACATCGCGCAACGAGGGCGGGTTGGGTATTTGAGGCACGAAGAAGCCACCACCCCTCTGGGCGGGAGACGCGAACGCCATCAATTGTTGAGATCGTTGCCTCTTCTCTTGCTAATTGACGAGAAATGCTGTCAACGACCTGGAATTTACGCTCATCTGGACAAGTGATGCGCATTTCTGGCGTGTTATAGAAATGTGGCAAGGCATCCATTATCTGGCTTAAGGGTGTTTGGGCTTTCTGGAGAATATTAATCAAACGGATGGCGCTGTAAAGCGCATCATCATAACCATAATACTTATCAGCAAAGAAGATGTGGCCACTCATCTCTCCTGCAAGAAGGGCCCCCGTTTCAGCGATTTTTGTCTTGATCAGGGAATGGCCAGTGCGGGCCATGAGAATATTCCCGCCCAATCGGGCAATTTCATCAAATAAGGCTTGGGAGGATTTGACATCAGCAATAACTGTGGCGCCGGGGTTATGCTGGATGACATCACGCGCCAGGAGCAATAATAACTGATCGCCCCAAATGATTCGGCCTTCGCCATCTACAGCGCCGATTCGGTCCCCATCCCCATCGAAAGCGATCCCCACGTCTGCTTTAACAGATTTTACAGCTTCAATCAGTTGCTTCAAATTTTCAGGCACTGTTGGGTCAGGATGGTGGGCAGGAAATGTCCCGTCAATTGTCTCATTGAGCAAAGTGTGGTCTGCCGGGATACCTTTGACCAGAAGGTTCAGGATATCACCGGTTGCGCCATTGCCCACATCCCACACAATTTTCAAAGGGTGGCTCCGGTTCCCTTCAGGGGACTCATAATCTTGCAAAAGGCGGTCAACATAAGCCTGGCTTAAGTCTACGGAGGCCAATTTCCCTCGACCTGCCAAGCTTGCCGTTTCATCTATGGCCGCAACCTCTTGTATATCGACCCCAAAAAAAGGACGGTTTTGTAAGGCCATCTTAAAGCCATTGTCAGGCGCTGGATTGTGGGACCCAGTGACCATAATAGCGGCATCCGTTCCAAGTTTCTTGAGGCCGTAATAGGCCATCGGGGTTGGGCCGATCTTCAGGTCTGTCACATCAATTCCCATAGACAGTAGTCCTTCCATAAGGGCAGATGCTAAGGCGGGAGAGGTTAAGCGGCCATCCCGCCCAACACATATGGTCTTTTTTCCAGATTGGTGGAGCATCAACCCGAACTTCTTGCCTAATGCCAAGGCATCCGCTTCAAACAGTGTTTTACCAACCTCTCCTCGAATATCATACTCTCGTAAAATCACTGGGTTGAAAGAATGGGAAGCCATAGGGTCTCTTTAAGGTAAAAGGTTAAGCGATAGATGTTGCTTGTTGGGAGGCAAGCTGAGCGCCATAGAGGGTTGGGCGGCCAATAGACACATAATCGAATCCAGCCGCAACCATTTCTTCAAGGCGGTAAATATTGCGCATGTCAATGAGGAGGGGGTATGTCAAGTAACCCATCATTTTCCTAAAATCCAGTGCCCGGAATTCATTCCATTCTGTCAAAATCAGAACCGCATCAGCCCCTTGCATCGCTTCATAGGCGCTTTTTGCCCATGTGATATTATTGAGGAATTTTTCAGCCTCCCTGCGCCCTACCGGATCGTAAGCTTGAATGGCAATACCAGCTTCTTGCAAGGCTGGAATAATAGTGAGGCTTGGGGCGTCGCGCATGTCATCTGTATTTGGCTTAAAAGTCAGCCCTAAAACGGCAAGGGTTTTTCTTGTTCCTGTCACAGCTTTAAGGGCTTGGAGAACCTTCTGGGCCATTCCCTGTTTGCGGTCGTCATTGGACTTGATCACAGATTCAACAATTGAGGTGGGAGCGCCCCTTTCTTGTGCTGTTCTGGCAAGGGCTAACGTGTCCTTAGGAAAGCAGGAACCGCCATACCCGGGGCCAGCGTGAAGGAATTTACGGCCGATGCGCCCGTCCAGCCCAATAGCTTTGGCAAGGTCTTGGATGTTCGCCCCCACTTGTTCGCAAATATCCGCCATTTCATTGATAAAGGCAATTTTCATCGCCAGAAAGCCATTGGCTGCATATTTGATGAGCTCTGCCGTTTCAATGCCCGTAAAAACAAGGGGGGTTTCTATCAAATAGAGGGGGCGGTAGAGCTGTTGCAAGACGGCGCGCGCCCGATCGTGACCCGCTGCGTCAGTCTCCGTTCCAATGACAACACGGTCAGGGCGCATAAAGTCATTGATGGCAGACCCTTCGCGTAAAAATTCCGGGTTGGAAGCCACGTCAAATTCGGCTTTGGACTGTGCGGCCTGGAGGGATTGACGGATAATTTCGGCCACCTTCCGGCAGGTCCCAACCGGAACCGTAGACTTGGTCACGACAACCGTATAGCCCTCTAACGCCCCGGCAATCTCTTCAGCGGCTGCGTAAACATAGGACAAATCCGCGTGGCCATCCCCGCGGCGGCTTGGCGTCCCTACAGCAATGAAAACAGCATCTGCTTTGGCGACAGCCTCTTTCAAATCTGTTGTGAAAGAAAGGCGTTCCACCCGTTGTGTTTGCTGAACGAGGGATTCTAACCCTGGCTCATAGATGGGAATGATGCCTTTGCGCAACCTCTCTATCTTGTCACCGTCTTTATCAACACACGTGACATGATAGCCAAATTCAGCGAAACAGGCACCCGTTACCAGGCCGACATAGCCAGATCCGATGATGGCAATTTGCATTTCCGAGTCCTTAAATTATGATGGGTTCCATCCATATAACGATCCCGGGGGTATTCTGTCAATGCTGGAAAGCAGAACCCTCTCTTATAATAATTATCTTTTCGCATCCATCGGATAAAGGCATGGTTATTTTTAACCTGCTGGGGTTGTCGCCTATCGTCTCAGAAAGTCTCTTGCGTATCGAACTTATACGGAGTACATTCCTTATAGGATAGAATTAAGAGGAGTGTACTCCGAGTAGGAGTGAAAGTAGGATAAAAGAATGTATCAGCGATTGTTAAAAATGGACTTGCCCCCCCGACAATCTGCTTTTTTATGGGGAGCCCGCAAAACGGGAAAATCAACCTACCTGAAGATGTCTTTTCCTAAAGCCATCTATTATGATTTGTTGAAGTCGGAGCTTTATTTTCAATTTTTGAAAGAGCCTCATCTTTTTAGACAAGAAGTTTTAAGCATTGAATCTGCAGAAGCAGATCCCGTCATTATCGTTGACGAGGTTCAAAAGATTCCTGCTTTATTGGACAACATTCACTGGATGATCGAAAATACAACAGCTCAATTCATTCTATGTGGATCGAGCGCCCGGAAACTTAAGAAAGAAGGCGTGAATATGCTTGGTGGTCGAGCCTGGCGGTTCCATTTCTTCCCCCTGGTTTACCCAGAATTACCAAAATTTGACCTGCTCCACATTCTGAACCATGGGACGGTTCCTGCTCACTACGACTCAAAAAATATAACCCGAGCCATGACATCTTATGTTGATGATTACTTGTCCCAAGAAATTCAGGCTGAAAGTCTGGTGCGTAACTTACCAGCCTTTTCAAGGTTTTTGGATGCTTTGCGTTTTACGACGGGTGAAATGGTGAATTATACGACGATCTCTCGCCAGGCGGGTGTTGATGCCAAGACAGTTCGAGAATATTTTACAATCCTGGTCGATACACTCATTGGATATTTTCTGTACCCCTACCGCAAAAAGGTCAATCGGGATATCATCAAAGATACGCCAAAGTTTTATTTATTCGATGTTGGATTATCAACATACTTAAAGCGGTTAAATATCAAGGATCTTCGAGGCCCTGACGCTGGACACGCCCTTGAAAGCTATATATACCAAGAGCTTCATGCCTATAGGCAATGCAGGGAACTGAGGGTTGATATCACTTATTGGCGGACCAAGTCAGGCCATGAGGTGGATTTTATTCTCGGTGATGGCGAGGTCGCGGTGGAGGTTAAAGTGTCTCAAGATATTGCCCCCAGTGACTTGAAGGGAATTCAAGCTTTTATGGAAGAACATCCAGCCGCAAGAGCAATTGTTGTTGCAAATGTGGATCGTCCCCGTCTCATGAAAGTTAACCAAGGGGACATCACCATTCTTCCGATTGAACTCTTTCTTCAAAAGCTATGGGGAAGGGAAATTATGGGTTGATTCTTCCCTCCCCCCTCAAAAGAGGCATCCCAGACGGAAGATGCATTTCTCATCCCTTTGATTTTAAACTTGAAAATAAATCTAGGGCGGTGTACGTCTCAAGCAAGGCGCTCCTGAACCCTTAACCTCCGAATGATGATGACAATACAAATTGGACCTATTTCTCTTGCCATGCCGGTTATCCTGGCCCCTATGTCGGGTATAACGGATATGCCGTTCCGACGTCTCGTCAAGCGTATGGGAGCCGGCCTTGTTGTTTCAGAAATGATTGCCAGCCAGGCGATGATCCGGGAAACCCGCCAGTCTTTACGAATGATTCAAAAATCAGCGGATGAATTTCCCATGGCCGTCCAGCTCGCTGGTTGCGAGCCGGAGGTGATGGCAGAAGCGGCCAGGCTTAACGAAGACCGGGGAGCACAGATTATTGATATTAATATGGGATGCCCTGTTAAAAAAGTTGTCAATGGACATGCAGGTTCTGCATTAATGCGGGATGAAGCGTTAGCGGGGCGTATTTTAGAAGCGACGGTGAAGGCTGTGAAATTGCCTGTCACCTTAAAAATGCGAACCGGCTGGGATGATGGGAACCGAAATGCGCCTCGTCTCGCGAAAATTGCCGAAGATTGTGGCATTCAACTGCTGACTATCCATGGACGTACCCGTTGTCAGCTTTATAATGGCTCAGCGGACTGGGACTTTATTGCTAAAGTTAAAGAGGTGGTGCGTCTTCCTGTTATTGGCAATGGAGATGTTGTAAGTCTTGAGGATGCCACAAATTTATTGCGGCAAAGCAAGGCTGATGGTGTTATGGTTGGACGAGGGGCTTATGGTCGCCCCTGGTTTATTAATCAGGTAGGGCATTATTTAAAAACGGGGGAACGCCTGATGGACCCGCCGCTGGCGGACCAACATCAAATCATTTTGGAACACCTAGAGGAAATTTTGTCCCATTATGGAGAAAGTACAGGGGTAAAGATTGCCCGCAAACATGTGGGGTGGTACAGTAAGGGATTAAACGGGTCTGCAGACTTCCGTGTTTCCATAAACCAGATGGACTCAGCGGCTGCTATGAGAGACTTAATTAACGGGTTTTATCGCCCTTTGTATGCTTGATTTTAATTAGGTATGCTTAAAGGGGGCGTATCCAAATTTGATGTAACGATTCAGCTTATGGACAACTGCATCGCTTCATCTGCGCTTCCGGTGCTCACTGACATTAAGTTAGATCCGCTCCGGTTCTCGATATCGTTACTTTTAACAGCCTGAATAGATACAATTTGATAAGGTATTCATATTATAATGTCACAACAATCGCCGACTAAAATTTTTCCCCTTCCCCCCACAGCGAGTCTTTCTGGGGCTGGTCTCGCTGGAGCTGTGGCGTCTTTTTTGGAGACTTATTTCGCAGCCCATGACGGCGACCTCCCGACGACAGGCCTCTATAATCGCGTGATGCAGGAGGTAGAACGCCCCTTGTTAAAAACAACCCTCAAAGCCGTTATGGGAAACCAGAAGAAAGCTGCAGAGATTTTAGGGATTAACCGGAATACGCTACGCAAAAAACTGACTGAACTCAATATAGATGTGCGAGATTTTTAGGAATTATCCCACTTATGGATATTTTCATTGTCAAATTTTCTCTTTCCCTGCTAGCTTCCCTACGACAGGCTTGGTCTCAAATTTTCAGATGTTTTAGAGTAAGGCTCGTTACTGAGGCGGCGCTCCCTATGGATAAAGGTTATCAACAGGGGAAGGGGTCCTAATTTTTATGGTCACGCCTTCACCTTTCTTTCAGAAAATTTCTCTCTCATTTGTTCGCTTTGCGCAAGACTACACCTTGTCCCGCCGGTTAGCGGCGGGCCTTAGCATTGCTGCCTTCCTGTCTGTTATGGCAACTTTTCTTGTCTTGTCGGGAGAAAGCCCTTTTACGGATAAATCGGCACGGGTTTTGCCCTTCATTTACCTTGATCTGACCTTGATGTTGTTATTGGCGCTCATTATTGCCAAACGCTTGGTCGAGCTCTGGCTAGAGCGCCGGCGCGGCCTTGCGGGCTCAAAACTCCATGTCCAGATTGTCGGGTTATTTTCCGTCATCACCATTATTCCCGCCATCCTTGTTGCTGGCTTTGCTGCAATTTTTATTAATGTTGGTGTTCAGTCCTGGTTCGGTGAACCGGTTCGCGCGGCGCTTTCTGAAGCAAAGGAAGTTGCGGATTCTTATTTGAAAGAACACATGAAAGCCATTAAACACGATGCTTCAGATATCGCGCGGGAGCTTGCTCCTCACGTGGCTGGCCTGGAAAATGACCCAAAAGCATTTTCGCGCCTTTTAACCCACCTAGCGGATTCCCGGCGGTTAAGTGAAATTGTTGTTTTAAATAGGGATAAGCAAGTTATTGCCCGTTCTTTGCTGGCCTTTTCTTTTGAATTTGAAAACCTGGATTTGGATCAGGCTATTAACGCTGTTCAATCTGGCGGAAAAGTGGCGTTTTTAGCTGACTTGAGGAAGGAATCTATTGACCGGGTGCGTGTCTTGGTCCTTCTTGACCCTTTAACGGACCTGTACCTTTATCTTGGGAAATTAACGGACAAAGCCGTTTTAAAACAGGTAGCGCGAACAGAAGGGGCTGTGAAAGAGTATGATCGTTTAGGCGAACAGAGCGCTTCTCTTCAGTTAACCTTTATCTTGTTTTTTGCCGCTGTTGCTTTGCTTTTGTTATTGGCAGCGATTTGGGGAGGCTTAACCGTCGCCAACCTTTTGATGCGTCCGATTACCCGGTTGATTGTTGCTGCCGAGCAAGTGAGCCAGGGCGATTTGACCGTTCAAGTCAAGGCTGAAGGATCTATGAATAATGAGCTTGGGAACCTGGCGCAAGCTTTTAACCGTATGACATCCCAGCTTAACACCCAGAGAAAAGAGTTGATTGATGCCAATAGCCAAATTGACCGACGCCGTGAATTTATTGAGACGGTGCTAGCCCAAATTTCGGCAGGTGTCATCCGTTTAGATGAAAAAAAACGTCTTGACCTTGTGAACCATCGGGCAGCGGCCTTATTGTCCGTATCTTTGGAAAAAATAAAAAGAAAGAAAATGGACGCGGTTGCCAGTGAGTTGATTCCTCTCCTGGATAAGGCTGTCCGTCAAGCTCCCCAACATCTGAATGAGCAAGTCACCCTTGTGCGGCGCGGGATAGCTTGTATCTTGCAAGTTTCTGTTATCGTTCAACAGGAACACGGTGCAGTTAAAGGGTATATTATTACATTTGATGATGTAACGGCTTTGGTCAGCGCCCAGCGGAAAGCCGCTTGGTCAGATGTTGCTCGTCGCATCGCCCATGAGATTAAAAATCCCCTAACCCCTATTCAATTATCTGCCGAGCGCTTAAAGCGCCGTTATCTGAAGGAAATTACTTCTGATCCTCAAACGTTCCAGATCTGTATTGAGACTATTGTGCGTCAAGTTGGGCAGATTGGGAATTTGATTACAGAATTCTCCTCATTTGCTCGCATGCCAAGCCCTGTTATGAAGGAAGAAGACATCGTAGAGCTTTGCCGCCAGGCTGTTTTTTTACAGAAACAGGCCCGGCCTTCATTTGCCTTTCAGTTGCAAATTCCAGCGGGTTCCGTTATGGTACGGTGTGACGCTCAGCAGGTTGGGCAGCTCCTGACGAACTTATTGCAAAACGCAATTAATGCGTTAGAAGCGTGCGGTTCATCAGAAATTTCTACGGCAGATCAGCCCTCTTCTGCTCTCATTTCTTTAACCCTTGAGGTTGGAGATGACCGTATTTTGTTAATTGTTGAAGATAATGGCCCTGGGTTTCCAGAAGAAGGGCGTGAACGCCTGACAGAACCTTATTTTACGACCCATGCAAAAGGGACTGGCCTTGGCCTCGCAATTGTTGCTAAAATTGTTGAAGATCATCAGGGTAAGCTAGAATTAGGCGATAGTTTCTTAGGTGGCGCAAAAGTTACCATTGAGCTACCCATCTCGCCTGAAGAAAAAGACTAGAGAAGTAGAGCAATGTTATGGCTCATGATATATTAATTATTGATGATGAAGCTGATATCCGCACCCTTGTTTCTGGTGTTTTGGAAGATGAAGGCTACGTTACCCGTACGGCGGCTGATGGGCTGGCGGGATTGGAAGCCATTAAAGCGCGTCAACCTAGCCTTATTATCCTGGATGTCTGGCTAGGGGAGAGTGACCGTGATGGATTAAAAATTCTTGAGATTATCAAGCGGGACCACCCTTACGTTCCCGTGATTATGATTAGTGGGCACGGAACAATTGAAACAGCTGTAACAGCGATTAAAAACGGGGCTTATGACTTTATTGAAAAACCCTTTCAAAGCGCTCGCTTGTTGCTTGTAACGCAGCGGGCGATTGAGTCTGCCCGTCTCAAGCGGGAAAATGCAGACCTGAAAGTCAAGGTTGGGGATAACGTTGACTTGGTCGGCATCTCTCCTTCCCTACAAGCCATTCGCCAAACCATTGAACGTGTTGCCCCGACCAACAGCCGAATTTTGATCACGGGCCCTTCCGGAGCTGGCAAAGAGATCATTGCCCGAAAAATCCATATGTTATCGCGCCGCGCTGAACAGCCTTTTGTTGTATTGAATTGTGCAACCTTACATCCAGATCGTCTGGAAGCTGAATTGTTTGGAACAGAAATCGTCGGGCTAGATCCGAGCCTCCCCCGAAAAATAGGTTTATTAGAACAAGCTCATAATGGCACCTTATATTTGGACGAAGTAACGGACCTGCCTTTGCCGACACAAAGTAAATTGATTCGCGTGTTACAAGATCAATTCTTTACCCGTTTGGGGGATAGTCAAAAAGTTGAGGTGGATGTGCGTGTCATGGCATCCTCCAGCGCTCATATTCCGCAAATGATTCAGGGCGGGCATTTCCGGGAAGACCTTTATTATCGCTTGAATGTTGTGCCCCTTCACGTGCCAGCCCTCCAGGAACGTGTAACAGATATTCCCGGCTTGTTTCACCATTTTATGATGCAGTCCGCCATGGCCAATGGCCGTCCGCCCCGTCGCCTAACGGAAGAAGCCATGGTTATTTTACAGTCCTATTCTTGGCCAGGTAATGTACGCCAGTTAAAGAATGTTGTTGAATGGATACTCATTATGGCAAGCGGCGACCCCCGTGAGGATGTTCGTGCAGAAATGTTGCCACCGGAAGTCCGGTCTGATACATCTTTAGCTTCGTCTTCTCATGCAGCGAACATTGTTGTCTTGCCTTTACGGGAAGCGCGTGAGTTATTTGAGCGGGAATACTTGGTGGCGCAAGTCAACCGCTTTGGGGGCAATATTTCCAAAACAGCGCGTTTTGTTGGCATGGAGCGCTCTGCGCTGCATCGAAAGTTACGGGCCTTGGGTGTTCACGAAGGACGCTACCAAGAAGACGAATCGGTGGCAGAAAACAACCCTGAGTTGAAGATTGCATGAAGGTCATTATCTTAGGCGCAGGTCAGGTTGGCTTTAATATTGCCAGATACCTGGCTGCCGAAGAAAATGATGTTACCATTGTTGATGAATCAGCCGAACTTTTGCGTAAAATTGGGGACTCGCTGGATGTTCAGCCTGTCGTAGGCTTTGCCTCCCACCCTGATGTTTTACAGCAAGCAGGCGCTGCTGGAGCGGAGCTGATTATTGCTGTAACGGGATCTGATGAAGTCAACATTGTTGCTTGCGAAGTTGCCAATTCCCTTTTTCGGGTTGAAACCAAGATTGCCCGCATCCGTAACCAGAATTATCTGGATCCCTACTGGTCAAGCCTTTTTAGCAGCCGG
Organism: Alphaproteobacteria bacterium; assembly: GCA_021323455.1. GTDB lineage: Bacteria > Pseudomonadota > Alphaproteobacteria > Paracaedibacterales > VGCI01 > VGCI01. The sequence continues at coordinate 100,635 of JAJONN010000006.1, forward strand.
AATCTGGCAATTGATCATATCATTTCACCCGAAGTGGAAGTCGCCCGCGCCATTAGCCGCAGCATCAAAGTCAGCGGCGCTTTTGATGTTATTCCCTTATGTGCAAACCAGGTAAAGGTCATCGGGGTGCGGTGTATGAATAATGCCCCCATTTTAAAGACGCCCTTACGCTTGCTGCCCGGTTTGTTTCCCAAGCTTGACCTTGTTGTTGTGTGTATTGTGCGTGAAGGTGAGATCTTTATCCCAGCTGGGGACCATCAAATGTTACCGGGAGATGAGGTTTATTTTATTGTCTCCCAAGCTCAGACCGGAGCCGCCATGAGCGCCTTTGGTTTTGCTGATTCTGCGACCCGTCGCGTCATTGTCATGGGAGGCGGTAACATTGGGATGACTCTGGTAGCCGATCTCGAAGAAAACCAACCGGATGTTATTACGCGCATTGTTGAGAAAAATCAGCCTCGAGCAGAATATGTTGCCCGGCATCTCAAGCAAACAGAAGTTTTATGCGGAGATGTATTGGATGCAGAAGTTTTGTCTGAAGCGAATGTCCAGTCCGCAGAAACCATCATTGCTGTAACAGATGATGATAAAGTTAATATTTTAGCATCCCTGTTAGCGAAGCGAAATGGAGCCAAGCAGGCTTTGATCCTTTTGAATAATATGGCTTATTCATCTTTAGTAACATCTTTGGGGATTGATGCTGTCATTAGTCCGCAAGCGATATCTGTATCAACAATTCTCCAGTATATCCGTCAAGGCCGGGTGCGTTCTGCGCATTCTCTACGTGATGGAAGCCTAGAAATTATTGAAGCCGAGGCCAGGGAGACATCTCACATCATTGGATTGACAGTAGACGATATTAACATCAAAGGCGCGATTATGGTTGCTGCTTTGGTACGCGATCATGAAATTACAGTTGCTCCCTCAAGAATCAGCATCCGGGTTAATGACCGTTTGATCCTTGCTGTTTCCAAAGAAGCGGTAAAAAAGGTTGAAAGGCTCTTTGCCGTCCGCCCCAATTATTTATGAGCGCCCTCTGGTTAAAACGCTGACAAGACATGGCCTTTCAGATATTCCCGAAAGGCAGAGTTGACGGTTTGCTCATGCCATAAGGTCTTGCGGAATTCTTTCTCAACTTCATCCATAAAATCAGCGATTTCATCATGGGTATCCCCATCTATTGGAATGACAATCTCAGTTTGTTCTCCTTTTGCTGTTGTGATCTTTTTGTCTGATACAATAAAGCGGCTGTAGATGTCGAGATAGACCAAGTCCGTATCGTTAATCATGAGGATGAGGTTGACGGCCCCTCTTTCTTCGCAGAACAGGAAGAGTTGTTGCAAAATTTTGAGCTGAAACTGGAACATCACAATTCCTTGGAGGTAAGCGTCAAACCCTATTTTTTCATTAAATTTTTGCACGCTAATGCTCGGAAAATAGCAGGTGATGACAGGGGCGAGATACATTTCTTCCTCGTCGTCTTCATCTCGATAGATAAGGCTTTCTCTCAATTCCAAAACCATTTCACACAAGAGGTCATGGTCACAGTCCCTGCTGCTAAAAACATACAGGTTTGGAGAAAACTCCTGGAAATCAAACATAAACAAATGGTTCAGGGAGGCGGATATTGTTTCAAGTTCTTCAGATAAACCATTCCCATCCCAGGAACCGGGGTTATTGATGATGAATTTAGGCATGGTAAATAATCCTTCTCTTAAGTTGAGTTGTTCCTTTTTTGTTGCGCATTCCCTTTGTCACCTTCAAGCAAATGGATGAGATTGCAGATAGTGCCGGATGGTTGGATTGAACCGTTGGGCACGCCACAATGCTTGACAAAACTTGAGGTTGATTCCTTTCATGAAATCGGTTAAAGCATCAGCGGTTTGTTGGTTTGAAGAGATGACCATCGCCCATTGTTCCTCATTTTCTATGAAAGCCTCATCGTAATGCATAAGGAAATGATGGTAAATTTCAAACCCTGCACCGTGGGTGTCATCTCTATAAATAAAGAGTTGAATTGCATGATGGTTGGCGCAAAACATCAGAAGCTGCTCTAAAACCTTCATTTGGAATTGAATGATAATAATACTGTGAAGCGTCTCATCTCCTTTAATAAATTCGTTTAAGGACTCATCGGCGATCATAGGAAAGTGGCAAATCACAGCCCGCCGCTCACCTTCATTGCCCTTTTCTTCCACTTCCAAGATCACATCGCAGCTTAGGTAATGGGACGGGTCTTGTACCCTCATTTCATAGAGATGCGGACCTATTCGGCGTGATTCAGCGGTGAACTTTACTTTTGAGATTGGTGTAGGGCCAGAGGGCAAAAGGTTTTCTTGAACAGGGAGAGGATTGGAAACAATGAGTTTTAAGTGAGGGGCGGGCCTCTGAAAATCAGGGGGCTTTTTATCAGCCCCGAGGGATGGCTTAGTTGGAGGATCAGAATCTTGCGACATGATAGTTTCTCCAAAATAGGTACAATGTACCTATATAGAATACCTAATAGGTACAAATGTCAATAGTGTCAATAATGACGTAAAAATTGCCTGTACTCTACCCTGGAGGGTATATTTTTTGTAAGACGTTGAATTTTCTGAAATTATAAGATAAGAGCGTCTAAGCGGATTGGATGTTGACTCGAGACAGATGCCATGCGGGCTTTAAGGTTTTTTGACGCATCCGCAAACATTATCGCTTTATTAGAGGCTTTTTATTTTTGCTCTTTTCCAACGAAGGATTTTTGGCTTTTTCAGCCCGTTCATTAACATAAAGTTTGCGAACCAATGCCGAGAGACGCCAATGCCTTGTGGCTTGAGCGATGGAGAAAGCTTCAATTTCTTCAACGAGAGGAGGATTGTTATTCCCATCTGTGTTGAGCGTACAACAGACCACTTTTCGCTGATCAGCTTTAATGATTTTCCTTAAGAATTGAGCGCCCTTGGTTGCTTCAATAATACAAATATGGCCATTCAGAAGAGGAAATTGATTTTCATTTATAATTTTTTGCCCTCCTACGATATCTCCTTTATTGAAGAAGGGGGACATTAATGAATCCTGTACTTTTAAGATAATGGATAATGGGTTGTTTTTTTTAAAAAACATTGTTTCGTTGTGAACATGGCTCTCATCGTTAATAATCGCTTCTTTTTGTTCAGAATGCTCTAGGTCTTTTCCATAATATAAAAACTCGAAGCTGACATCGATACCCATTAATAAAAACATCCTGGAATATTCACGTGCCCCTTGGGCGGAAAGTTCCCTGGCACCGTTTTCAAATGATTTTAGGGTATGCTCACTGATATCCAATTGTTCTGCAAATGCGGAGCGTGAAAGTCCTGTTTGCTCCCGTAAAGTGCGAAGCCTCTTTGCCCGTTCTAATACTGCTTTTGGTTTTGTCATAAGTCAGATACTCTGTTTTAATCAAGTTAAGTTATGTGAGATGAAATGTAAACTATGTATCAATACGATAATATGGTTTACCAACAAAGCAATGAGAGCAGTGAGTACCTGTAAACCTATAAACCCTCTAAGTCCAGCTTGTCTACTTACATTTTATATATAATTTACTTCTTCTTACCCCAAAACTCACGTTTCATTCATTATCATTAAGAGGCAGGCAATTCCTAAGTTTTATACAGGGGTTTCAAAAAGTGCCCTGTTTTGCGTTCCAGACTTTCAAAATAGGAAGAGCCATAAAGAAAAGCAAACGTTATGGGTAAGGCTATAAACCATATCCCAAATGGTCCAAAATAGCTTTCTAAATAGACCAAACCAAAAGAAGTGATGACATATATCAAGGCCCGCGTTACAGCAAATAAAAAGCCGGCATAAGTAACACGGCGAGATATGGGCAAATGATAAAAGAAAACGGCATCGGCTGGCATGCCGGACAGCTGAAACAGGAGAAGGAGTGATTGCACCGTAAATAACTGTAGGGGGCTGCTCATAGTCTGAACCAGGAAAGGCATAGCTATCATCAATAAAAGTGCAACTGTTCCTCTTATCTTGATTATTTTTATCGGGTGAATACGGCAACTCAGGTATGCATAAAAAATACAAGAAATGAGTAAAATGACCGATAAAAAGAAATTGTGCTGTATAATCTCCTCAGAAGAGTACCCAAAGCTTCCTTTTAAAACAGGGTTGAAATAAATAAAAGCCAGGTAGAATGTCAAAGGCCACCCGCAATAAATTAAAAAAAATGACATCAAGTTTGGAAACCGGATGCGCTCTTTCCAAGAGAGGGACGGGGGCTGGCGTTCCTTTTCTGGAAGGTCGTTATGAGATGCGGCAATGTCCTCTTTTAATTTTTGTCTTTTCATTTCCAGGAAATCTGGCGTTTCCCGAAGGCGTGTCCTGGCAACGGCTCCAATAAGCCCAAGGCCAGCGCCGATCCAAAAGGCGAGACGCCAGTTTAACAGAAAGGACGTGACAAGAGAAGCGATGCCAACAGCAGCCAGAGAGCCTAAAGAAGAAGCAACAGCAATAAATGCAACAGCCGGGTACGAAGCTGGCCGAGGCACGGTTTCCGCCATATAAACCCCTGCTCCCATAATTTCTCCCATAGATGACATCCCTTGGGCGATCCGGCAGAGCGTCATAATCCAGGCGGCAGAGATGCCAATTTGGGCATAGGTGGGTAAGTTTGCCATGATCATACAGGAAACGGACATCATAACTGTTGTGATGATGATAGTTGATTTCCGCCCAATGTTATCCCCCAGCCAACCAAAGATCAGCGCCCCCACTGGTCGCATCACATAAGTGGAACAAAAGGCAAAAGCTGTGAGTAGGGATGCGGTGTGAGGATCTGTTTTGGGAAAGAAAAGCTCATTGAGAAGGACTGCCATATGGATATAGAGCATCAGGTCAAAGTACTCAAGGAAAGTCCCGATCTGCAAGAGCCCAAGGGCCTCTTTTTGCTCACGGTTCAAAGATGAAAACAAACCCATAGGCCAATTCCTTAAATGAATTACTTATCTTATATCGTACCTCCTCGATGGCGGACACTATTCAAATAGCCACATACATGGGCAGGTAAGCCTAAATTTTAAACTGGAAAAATTCAAGAAATCCTCTTATGTGTAGGAGATACTCGTGTCTTTTTGTGAATTGGCTTAACCGGGAGAGAAAAAGGTCGTGATTTTTGAGAATAAACTCGTTGCTGTTTTAAATAAAGACTTGGAGCCTGGCGTTGTACTTAACGCCTTAGCTCATATCTCTATTGGATTAGGGGCAGAAATCGGCAAATCATCTCTCCGGTTGGATGATTATAAAGATGGAACAGGAAATATTTATCCCAATATTTCCCAGATTCCTTTTATTATTTTAAGGGCTAAGTCTCATGAAATTCGCAAAACCGTTAAGGCAGCCAAAGAGACCCAGGTATTGCATGGGGTTTTCTTGGATACAATGACGGGGGGAACCTATAAAGAACAATTGGTGCGTACCGCAGAATCAAAAGAAGAAGCATTAACATATTATGGGTGTGTGTTGTTTGGAGACTGGCCAACAGTTTCAGAGATGACCCGTAAATTCTCTTTATGGAAGTAAAAATGAAGATGAAGCGACGAAAAAAGGTTGAAAGGTCCTTCGCCATCTCTCCAGGTTATTTAGAAATCTTCATGTTTTATGAGAAAAATAGTGTCCACGACAACTCAAAATCCATATTTCTTTTTCTTGAATGAGATAGATAAGCCGGTGTTCAAGATCAATGCGCCGGGACCAACTTCCGGATAATTGATGTTTTAATGGTTCTGGCTTACCAAGTCCACCATAAGGATTTGTTTTGATGTCTTCAATAAGCCGGTTAATTCGCTTGAGGACGCGCTTATCGTGTTTATGCCAAAAACGATAATCTTCCCAACCATCTTCCGTAAAACGGACTTCCATTAGGTTAATAGGTCCCGCTTAACGCCTCGCCCTGCTTTTGCATCCTTAAAAGACCGTTGAAGCTTTTTAAGGTGTTCTTCTGCGCTATCTGTAGAAACGTCTGTATGGGCGGCTGACATCCACCATTCATCCATGATATGACGCATCAGGTCGTATTCGTTTTTAGACATTAAGATAGAGACAATTCGGCCGTGTTTCGCGATTTCCACCGGTTCCCGTTGGGACATATCAATGATTTCAGCAAAGTGATTCCGGGCGTGGTGTGCTGAGACTTGTGTCATGAGGGAGCTCCTGCCTGTTTAATTTGTTATAATATATAATATATGTCACTTTTGTACATTTTTCCATATCTTTATGTATGCTTTGAGCAAATATATTTAATTTCCCTGGAAAAACATTGAGGATCGCCTTATGTATAAGTATTATCCCACGGTAACTTAATTTTTTCCGGGATATTCATCCTTATAATGGACGTGTCCTGTTTGGAGACTGGGTAATGGTTTCTGAGATGACCCGTCAATTCTCTTTATGGAGATAAAAATGAAAATCTGGACAGTTGATGCTTTCGCATCTCAACCCTATACCGGTAATCCTGCAGCGGTCATGATTGTCCCTGAATTTCCTGAGGATGCTCTTTGCAAGAAAATTGCTGCAGAAATGAACCTTTCAGAAACCGCCTTTGTAAAACCCTTAACCGACGGAATGTTCCACATTCGGTGGTTTACGCCGATGGTTGAAGTAAAACTTTGCGGTCATGCAACTTTATCGGCTGCCCATATCCTTTTTCAGGAAAAGCTTGTGCCTGGCGATACAGTAACTTTTACCTCCCTTTCTGGGCCTTTGATGGTTACAAAAGAAGCTGGTGGCTTAACTCTCAATTTTCCGTTGCAACAAACAGGAGACAAGCTGCCTGTAGAATTTTTCATTGAGCAATTGGACCTTAAAGAGCCTGTAACCACCGCTGTCCAAGCTCATGAGGATGTCATCCTTGAATTGGAAAGCCCAGAGGATGTGCGCCAGCTCATTCTTGACCCAAAAGACATCCTTAAGTTGGGGTGCCGTGATTTAATCGTCACGGCAAGAGGGGAGGGGGCTTATGATTTTATTTCAAGGGTTTTTGCGCCCTCTCAAGGGATTGAGGAAGATCCCGTAACAGGGTCTGCCCATTGCAAATTGGCCTATTATTGGCAAAAAAAACTGAATAAGAACGCCTTTATGGCGTACCAAGCTTCCAAGAGAGGCGGCGAAATTCAGATTGCCATTCAACAAGACCGTGTTTTGATGACAGGAAAAGCGGTAACAGTTATGGAAGGAAACTGGCTTGTCTAATACCAACACTCTCAAACTGGATGGCATTGAAGAGGGGGCCTTGGTTGCTGTTGCTATGTCGGGAGGCGTTGACTCGTCCGTGGCGGCAGCGTTGATGGTTGAAGCGGGGTACCAGGTTGTTGGGATTACCTTGCAGTTGTATGACCATGGTCAAATGATCAACAAAAAGGGAGCCTGTTGTGCAGGGCAAGATATTTATGATGCCCGCACGGTGGCTGACCGCCTAGGGTTCCCGCACTATGTGCTGGATTATGAAAATGTCTTCCGCCAAGGCGTGATTGATGATTTTGTGGAAAGCTACCTGCAAGGAGAAACCCCTGTGCCGTGTATTCGGTGCAACCAGCGGGTAAAGTTTAAGGATTTACTGGGTACCGCTCGTAATCTCGGTGCGAAGGCCCTGGTGACAGGTCATTATGTGCGTCGCCTGGAAAGAGGGGAAGGGGTAGAACTCCATCAAGCGGTTGATCCCAACCGGGACCAGAGCTACTTTCTATTTACCACGACCAGAAACCAATTGGACTACTTGCGCTTTCCATTAGGCGGGATGCCAAAGGCTGAGACACGGGACCATGCGCGCCGTTTGGGTTTGAGCGTTTCCGAAAAACCCGATAGCCAAGACATTTGTTTTGTTCCAACAGGCGGATATGCGAGCGTGGTTGAAAAATATCGCCCCGGTGCTTTGGAACCCGGAGAGATTGTCCATATGGATGGCCGCGTTCTGGGCCAGCATACGGGCATTATCAACTATACTATTGGCCAGCGCCGCGGCATCGGCGTTTCGGGTCCCGACCCCTTGTTTGTTGTCTCGCTTGACCCGGAAACCCATCGGGTCACTGTTGGCCCGCGGGAAGCTCTGGCCAAGTCCAGCATTTGGGTTCGGGAGGTGAATTGGTTGAGCGACGAGGCGGCGTTTGAGAGTGGCTTAAAAGCTTCTGTTAAGGTGCGCTCCACCCAAGGCCCCATTGAAGCAACGGTTTACCATCGGGGAAGAAACCTGGCGGAAGTTTATTTTGAGACGCCTGAATATGGCATTGCCAATGGGCAAGCATGCGTTTTTTTTAAGGGCACTCAAGTCTTAGGCGGTGGATGGATTACCACCGCGCCTGTATCCGGCTTTTAGAACACCGCCCCTTTTGGGGCTGCTCGTTTGTGCCGCGCCTTTACCCAGTACCTGATTTTATAAAAAAACCCCAGGAAGGGCTAACAAGAGAAATGTTAGCGCTTCCTGGAGCAGAATTGAGATATCTTCAATATAAACTCATTACGAGACCACCACAACGCCTGGCAAGACAGCATTAAGGTCCGTGAAGTTGTGGATGTTGGAGTTTCCTAATCCTGCCAGGGTGAGGCTGCCCTCGCCGGCAAACAGGATCATCAGGTCGGCGTTTCCGGCACCGGTATCAGAAAATACCGTGTGCGCATTGAGATCTGCAATATCTAAGGCGTTATGGAACTGAAGCGTGTCAGCGGACGTCAAGTCAGTGATGGTGTCGTTCCCCTGCATTTGCATCATACCCGCATTATTCATAAGCGAGAAAACGAACGTATCAGCGCCTGCGCCTCCGGTGATGATGTCATTGCCGAGGTTCCCTGTTATAACGTCGTTGCCTAATCCGCCTCCAATCGCATCGTTACCCGTCGTATCATTAGATGACGTTGAGAGGAAAGTGCTTAGGTTGTTGGTCTCGGTTATCTGGAACGTGCCTGACGTTGAATCTCCATCCCCATCTATGGCCTGGTAGCCGAAGTTCAGGATTTCAGGCTGGGTATCATCTTGTGTGAAGGCTGCAAACGAGTTTATGCGGACAGAGGTGTCTGTTGGCCCAGCCGCCAGATCGACATAATCCAGGTACCCACCGATTGGAGCTTTGATCATAAATGACCCTGATACAAGGTCACTTGATGTGACTGTCTGTACTCCACTATTCGTTCCGTTCGTATAGTAGGCCGTATAGGTCAGTGTTTCCCCTGCATCAAAATCTGTGACACCAATTTTTGCAATATAGGTAAGATTTGGGGTTGTCCCTCCGACAGAGCTTGCATGCTCATCATCGAACTCAAACCTAAGCGTTTCTGCGCCTTTCTTATCTTTTTCAAAAAGATTGTTGCTTACGCCCATACCCTGGGTGCTGGGGTTGACATCTCCACTACCCGTTATCTTAACAGCCCAATCTGCTGCACTTTCCGTTGAACCAAATTGGCCGTTTTTATAGAAGTAGTAGGCAGGTTGAGGGCCGCCAGCGCCGACGCTGGATTGCAGGTCGGTGGTAAGCACTGATAAATCCAGGGAAGCGACTTGATGGAATACGTAAGTGCCGTCTGAATTTCCCATCAAGGTGAAGACATCAGGTCCACTGGTGCCTGCTTTGGCTGTAATCATTGAGCCATCAGGCGAGAGAACATAGGTCAGGGCGACGCCGCCAGAAGATAAGCCGGTAGGCATATCGCCAACACTTAAGACGATATGGGCACCATCCGTATCTGCGCCCATATTCACCAGTGTTCCATTAACCGTCGTATTAACTGAATTCTGGGCTATGCCATGGGTGACATTGGCGACAGGCGCGTCATCAAAGATGCTGACGGATATTGTGCTGGTTGCTGTTTGGCCAGCATTATCAGCAACTTGGTAAGTAAAGTTTTCCTTAATAGAAGTATAATTCTCTGCTGGGGGGTCGATAACCGGGCTTGTGAGGGTATACACATATGTCCCATCTGTGAAAAGCTTCAAGGTTCCGTAAGTTCCGACCATGGTTGTAAACCCTGACTCGGTAACGCCACCCACTAAGGTAAAGGTATTAATCCCTGAACCTCCTGTGACAGAAGACGCCAGGCTGTTACCGATACTATCTGTTTCTCCCGCAGATGAAGGGTTTGTACCCGTTCGAGTGCCAGGAGCCAAATCAGCGCCATCCTGGGATAAGTCTAAGGCTGATTCGTAAACCAGGATATCATTGTCTGGTGAGGCAATGAGTTTTTCATCGATGGGGTTTACGGTAATGGTAACGGTTGCCAGGCCGGAGTTCGTATTTCCGTCATTGGCATGGTAGGTAAAGGTGTCCGTGCCGTTAAAGTTGGCATCGGGGGTATAGGTAAAGCTGCCATTGCCATTTAAGGATAAGGTGCCATTAGCTGGGCCTGTTTCCAGGACAGCCGATAGGGTGTCGCCGTCAATATCATCGTCGTTGCCCAGGATACCGGCTGCTGGAACG
>JAJONN010000065.1 GCA_021323455.1 Alphaproteobacteria bacterium
CTTGCTTTTTGCGCGTTGTCGCGCGGTGCGCTGATCTCTCCCCATCCTGATCTCTTCCTTCGGGGGAGAGGCACCTTAAGGAGTAATAATATTTCTTTTTTTGACCTGTTTTTTTAATAAACAAGCTTGAAGTTTTCTATCAAGGTAATTAAATGGATGATAGGGACATATTTTTTTGGCGAGCTGACGTTTGTTCTTGGTTTTTCTGCGACATCTTGGTAAAAAATAAGCTTTGTGAAAAGATTGGGTCTAAAAAATTAGGAAAGGAAATAACGTGAAACTTGCAAGCGACACCGTTGTTGATCACCTGCCCCTCGAGGTGGGGCTGACTTCTTCTCTTACAAAACCATCTGCTTCTTCCTATGCCTGGGTCATTTGGGGCGCAGCCGCTCTTTTTTACCTTTATGAATATGTCTTGCGGGCTTCTCCCGGCGTTATGACCAATGAGTTGATGCGGGATTTTGGCGTTAGCGCGACAGCTTTGGGCGTCTTTACATCCGCTTATTATTTTTCTTATGTGCCTTTGCAAGTGCCTTGCGGCATGATTGTAGACTGGCTGGGGGCCCGTCGCGTGATCACAATTTCAGCGATTCTCTGCGTCATTGGCAGCTTTCTATTTGCGGTCAGTGAAAGTATTTTTATGGCCTCCCTTGCGCGCACCTTTATGGGTATTGGTTCTGCCTGCGCTTACCTTAGCTGTCTGAAACTGGCCTCTGAGTGGTTCCCCGCCCAACGGTTTGCCGTTATTGCTGGCATTACGATGTTGATGGGAACGTTTGGCGGCATTATTGGGGGCAAGCCTTTCGCCATGCTGGTCAACGCCACCAACTGGCGTATGGCGATGGTTATTGCTGGCGCTGTGGTCCCAAACCTGGCTGATTGGCGTTTATGCCTCCTTGATGTATATCATCCTGTCCGCCTTTGCTGAAATGTGGGGGACGCCTTATTTAATGGTTGCCTATGAGGTCAACAATGAAACGGCTTCTTATGGTAGCATGCTCATCCTTTTGGGAATGGCCTTAGGGTGCCTGGCTGGTCCCTTTCTCGCCAACCATTGGCGCAGCCACAAAAAAGTGATGTCCATTGGCGCGCTAGGCACCTTTGCCCTGTTCTTGCCAGCCATCTATTTAACAAATCTGCCGCTCTACGGTATATTTACCCTGCTCTTTGGTGCCGGCTTCTTTTGCGGATGGCAAATTTTAAACTTTGCTGCAGCCAAGGAAATAAACCCCCCTGAGTTTAGCGCGACAACGATTGGGTTCATGAATGCGCTTACCATGGTCAGCGCCCCGATCTTTCAAATGCTCTTAGGGAGGCTGATTGATGCCTTTGAAGAAGGAGAAGTCGGCCTGGATGGCGTGAAACTATATAGCTCAGAAGCTTATCAATATGCCTTGTTGGCCATTCCAGCCAGCTTGCTTGTGGCTTGGGTGGTGATGCGGTTTGTCCGCGAAACGCACCCTGACCGGGGGCAGGGGGAGTGATCGGTTGGCTGTCATTGCGAGGCCGCAGGCCGTGGCAATCTCTGTGTCTTTAATTTCAACGAGATTGCCGCGTCGCGCGACGCGCTCCTCGCAATGACGGCGTCGGCCTTCACCCTCGAAATAATTGAGCTTATAAGGAATTAAGGGAAAGCCGTGCGGAAACAGAGCATTTAAGTTCTGGTCGGGCTTGGGCTATTTGGGCTTGCGCCGGGGCCTTTTATTTATATGAATGCATCTTGCGGGTTTCGACCAGCGTGATGACGGAAGGGCTGATGCATGATTTTTTAATGACCAATACCGCGCTGGGGTTTTTGGCGTCTTTGTATTATTTTGCTTATACCCCTTTACAGATTCCGGGTGGCGTCATGGTGGATGCTCTGGGTACGCGCCGCATCATTACGGTTTCCGCCGTCTTATGTACCTTGGGTTCTTTTCTGTTTGCCACCGGGGAAACCCTGATTTGGGCACAAACCGGGCGCTTTTTGATTGGGGCAGGGTCGGCTTGCGCTTTTATCAGTTGCTTGAAAGTCGCGGCGGAGTGGTTCCCGCCTGCGAAGTTTGCCGTGATGCTGGGGATTACCAATATGATGGGGACGCTCGGCGGAATGGCAGGCGGCCCACCTCTTGCCTGGATGGTGAATAACCTGGGGGGCTGGCGGGCGGCAACCTTGGTCCTTGCTGTTTCTGGTGTTGTGATGACGTTGTTTGCCTGGGTTGTTGTCCGCGACCACCCGCCTGGCTACAAGCCCCCCCATACCCATGAGATACCGCTTCGCAAGTCTTTGGCCTTGTTGGTGACCAACCCGCAAGTCTGGCTGATTGCTCTTTTTGGGTCCCTGATGTGGCTGCCCATTGCGGCTTTTGCCGAATTATGGGGCGTGCCTTACCTGATGCGTACCTATGGCATTGACAACGCTCATGCCTCTTTCGCAAGCGTGATGATTTTTGTCGGGTTTGCCCTTGGCGGCCCGTTGGCAGCCTGGGTTTCTGACCGCATGAAAAGCCGTGTTTGGACCATGAAGCTTTCTGCTTTCTTATTATTTGTTATCTTTTCCACCATCGTTTTTGGGCCTGCCATTCCCTTGCCGGTTATGTTTGGCTTGCTTTTTGTGGGTGGCGTTTCCAACGGGGGGCAAGTTCTGGTGTTTGCGTGCGTTAAGGAAATATCTCCCCGGCGGATCAGCGGGACAGCCCTTGGGTTGACCAATGCGATTGTGATGATGAGTGGCGTTATCTTCCAGCCCTTATTGGGCGAGCTTCTGGATTGGCGCTGGGACGGCGCTCTTGGGGCTGATGGGGTGCGCATTTATACTGAAAGCGCCTACCAGACGGCGATGATTGCCATTCCTGTGGGCATTGCTGTAGGGTGGGCGCTCCTTCATTTTGTGAAGGAAACGCATCATTACCATCGGCAGAAGTAGGAGGGCGTAGAGGTATGTTAACTCGGTCGTATGAGGCCGTGAGCGCATAAGTTTGTGGTGGCCATGGTTGTCATTGCGAGGAGAGCGAAGCACGATGTCGTAATCTCTTTATTCTTTTGTCCTTTAAGATTGCCGTGTCGCGCGTTGCACGCCTCATAATGACGAAAAATCGTAAAAATATAGTATTTTAACTTAGGATTTTCATATTTTTGAGAGTATTAACTAAAGATAGCATCCAGCAAACATACCTTAGATTTTCTGCGAAAGCGGGCGAACCAATGTCGTTGGACTCCATTATTTCGTTCAACCTCAATGGTTGTATCCTTACCCATAAATAGCCTGTGAGGGGGAATCAATTTAGCATAGGCTTCATAATGATCAGTGCAATAGAATAAGGGATTCCAAGGAGCCAACCTTTTAAGGAGCCGCTCTAAAGTTAAGTGATCACGACCCCGAAGTTCCCAATCAACCAATTTTTTCCATGCAGATCATAAGCTTTCCAGATCCAGAGCTTGTTTTTTTTGACTGTAAATATTGCCACATCTCATCCAACTGCATGACCAGAACTTGCCCTTCGCTGGGTTAGGGCTTTGGGCATAAGGAAGAGCCTAATTTTCGTGTCCACCTTAATACAGCTGGCGGAGAAACCTTAAGAAGACATGCAATTTTGTTGATAGACAACCCACTTGCATACAGAGTTAGAGCCGTGAGTTTCTTTTCCATAGGCTCTCCTCGCTCAGGCGTTTGTGTAAAACTGTAACCACATCGGCGACACTTGTGCCTTTGCATTTTTCTGACATGGCCATTCTTCTGAGTTTGTAAGTGGTTTTAGGGGGGTATAAAATAAATAATTTGACTAACTAATGGGATAATTCTATATTAGATTGATTTTTGCAGAACTTATTCAATCTATTTAAAGGATTGTTATATTATGATAAATATTTCAACATCCCTGTTTTTTTCAACAGTTTTATCTATCTTATTTTGTATCCCTGGTAACGCAACGGATGTCTGGGAGCAAAGAGAACAGGGGCACTTTACACAAACACATTTTGATATGTGTGCTCTAAAAATGCCTGCCACACCAATTAATAATACAAATTTTTCAGAAGAGATTTGGGCAGATATTGGCTCTGCTGGCCCCAGCCTTGAAGAAATTCGCGCCTCTCTCCTTCAACAACCTACTGTAACCCATCTTTCTCTTTCTGAGCTCTCTTTAAGTGATGAAGCTCTAGATATGCTTGGAGGGTTCCCTAATATTCAATATCTTTTTCTTAATGAAAATTGTTTCACAGATGAAGGAGCAAAACATTTAAGTAGGTTGCCCAATATACATGAAATAGATTTGTCTAGAAATTATATAACTTCTAAAGGACTCGCTTACCTTAATTTGGATGAGCTTGAAGTTTTACGCATAAACTTTCTTACACTTAATAATGACAATAATATATTTTTAAAAAAACTTGCAGCAGCAAGAAAGTTGAAAGAATTATACGTTGCTGGGAGCGATCTTGATGCAGCGTCCTTGGAAATCTTAGGGGATTTGCCCCTATTAGGAGTCATAGATATTTCTTATAATACCGTTTCATCAATCGACTTGGAAAACTTTATTGAGAAGATGAACAGAAAAAATGTAACAGTTATTGCGGACTATATGCATCATTAAAGCAGATTTTTTATCAATTCCTATCGCCTAAACGCATAGGAATTGATAGCTGTTCATGATTATTCATAACTTTTCTTAATGCCCTCTCTTTACATATATCCCGCTCCTCCCCTCTGCATAAACCCACACTTCTGGGCTCTCTACAGGCAATATTGCCCCTGTCTGGTTTACTAACAGGAAGACAAATAAACATGCCTGGATGCATATCTTTGAGCGTATCTGTCATGGAAACGAAATTGAGCATCGGTTAACAAAGGTCAATCACCCCTGGACAAACGGGCAAGTAGAAAGGATGAATCGTACTCTGAAAGAGGCGACTGTTAAGCGGTATTATTACAAGACCCATGAACATCTCAGGCAACACCTTTACGCTTTTGTAAACGCTTACAATTTCGCCAAGCGGCTCAAGACATTCAAAGGACTCACTCCTTATGAATTTATCTTGAAAGTCTGGCAATCAGAGCCAAAATGCTTTAAAATTACCCCAAACCATTACAACTTGGGACTAAACACCTAGTGTGCTTTGCTCTTTATCTGTCACCCATGGATGCCCATATCCCGTAACAGCTTATCAATCTCTTCAGGGGTTAGGTTTCCTTCATAGACTTTGCCGTTGACCAGAAAGGCTGGCGCAGCGCTGATTTGGTGGTTCTTCTGGGCTTCAAAGCTTGTCCGCAGGATGGCCTTTTCAACATCTTCATTAGCCAGGCATTTATTGTAATCGGCTTCTGAAATGCCCAGTTCCTTGAGCGCAATATCTTGAAGGGCTTTGTCGGCTTCCTGGATTTTTCCCGGATCTTTCGGAACCCATTGATCTTGGGTTTCCAGAAGTTTTTGAGCGAAAGGGAGGTATTGCCTTGCGCCATGGCTCCAGGCAATTTTGGCAGCCTTGATGGCGAATGAATCCGTGGGAAAGTCCCGGAAGATAAATTGAACGAGGCCCTTGTCGATAAATTCTTTCTGGATTTTGGGCAATCCCTCTTTCTGGAATTCATGGCAATGGGGGCAAGTTAAGGAATAGTACATCACAATGGTTAACGGCGCTGGCTTGCCGAGGCTGATCTCCTGCCCGCCAAAATTATTCAACTGGGGTACTTTTTCGGTTGTTGGATGCGCAAAGGGTTTTGGGGAAGTATGCACGCTTGCAGCTTGCCCTGTTGGGGCGGTCATGCCGGGCGTACCCATCCCCAGGGTCAGGATAAGGGTTAAATAATGATGAAGACGGCCTTTACCCATGATGAACTCCTAAACGGTACGCTATTTCCAGTTCTAGCATAAGCATCTATTTGTAAACAAACTGTAAATTCATACTGTAATTTATACGGGCCTGGGGGTATTAAAGCTCTCCAGTTGTGTCCATGTTTGAGTCCTCTCCTATCAACCCCTCACCCGCCATTTCGCTAACGCTCAATTGGCGACCTCTCCCACAAGGGGAGAGGTACAAACAGCCCTGACCTTTAATAGGCCAAAATTAAGCGTACAAAGTACCCATAAAAAGCACATTGCGGAGGGGGAAATGAATGGAAAGAAGTTATCGGCATACAGCTCATTTACGCTCCATTGCCCATGGCAATTTTCACCCACCATAATTTGCTGTTTTTAATGGAAAATTCACCCTATAGGGGCTTATGGGCAATCGCTAAGTTTGACAGATCATACAGTTAATCGGTAAACCTCTTTCATCATTTCGAGAAAGGGGATTCAGCGATGAAAACGTATTTAAAATCATTATTTTTGAAGAAACAGGGATTCATTTCTCAAAAAACAAGTCAGGTCGGTCCTCTTGTGGCTTATGGGACGGTCGGGAACCCGGTATGGACGCCCCGGCGGTATGATTCTCTGGCGGACGAGGGCTATCAAAAAAACGTTATTGTTTACCGGTGCGTGAACCTGATTGCGCGGGGGCTGGGGAGCGTTCCCTGGCTTTTGTACCGCGGTGAGACGGAGATTACCGAGCATCCCTTACTCGATCTCCTCAAGTCTCCCAGCCCGCGCCAGGCCGGTTGCGCCTTTATGGAAGCGGTAGCCGGGTATTTGCTTCTTTCGGGGAATACCTACATTGAGGCAGTGCTCAACCCTGAGGGGCGCCCTGTGGAGCTGTACCCTTTACGGCCTGACCGGATGAAAATCATTCCGGGGCCCGGGGGGTTGCCGAGCGCGTACGAATATAGCGTCGGGGGGAGGCGCAAGATCATTTCTTGTGACCCTGTTACGGGCCATTCCACCATCCTCCATCTCAAAAATTTCCATCCCTTGAATGATTGGTACGGCATGAGTCCCATTGAGGCGGCTGCGCAAAGCATTGACCAACACAACGCTGTTGCAGGCCATAACCTGGCGTTACTTCAAAATGGCGGCCGCCCCAGTGGGGGATTGATCCTGCGCCCCGCCCCGCATTCCAGCAGGTTGAGCGAGGACCAGCGGCATGCGTTGCGCCAAGGGTTACGGGAACTCTATTCAGGCCCTAAAAATGCGGGGCAAATTCTGATTTTGGAGGGAGATTATGAATGGCGCGAGATGGGCCTGTCCCCCAAAGACCTGGATTTTATTGAGGGCAAAAACCTGTCAGCCCGCGAAATTGCGCAAAGCTATGGCGTTCCGCCGATGCTTGTGGGCGTTCCAGGGGATGCCACGTTTGCCAATTACAAGGAAGCGCGTTTCCACTTGTGGGAAGACACCATTATTCCCCTTCTGGAATTCATTGTCGCGGAATTCAACCTATGGTTGTCCCCTGCTTTTGAAGAGGGGTTAACCTTAACTTATAACATCGATGCCATTCCGGCCCTTGCACCCCGGCGGGAAGCTGCCTGGTCCAAGGTGGCGGCGGCAAACTTCCTGACCCTGAATGAAAAACGCCAGGCTGTCGGGTATGGTCCTGTGGCGGGCGGCGACGTTATTTTTCCCAATTTTAGCCAAGGAAAAGCCCATGAAAAAAATAGTTGAGTGTCGTATGCGTCCGTGTTCGGCATTACGGATTCCCAAGGGGAAGCGGTTGCGCCCGGCGCCTTTGAACGCTCCCTCACGGTGTGGGCGCAAAGGGGAAAAATGCCCAAGCTCCTGTGGCAGCATGATTACCGCCAGCCCATCGGTTTCTGGCAGGAAATGCGGGAAGACGCCCATGGCTTGTTCGTCAAAGGCCAATTGCTCCTGGACCTGGCTCAAGGGCGGGAAGCTTACAGCCTCTTGAAAAATGGCGTGGTCGATGGCTTATCCATCGGGTTCGTGACCGTCAGGTCCAGGCGCGCTGACGGGCGGAATGGGGGTTCGCTCGTGCGCATTTTAGAGGAAGTGAATTTACAAGAGGTTTCTCTCGTTACTTTTGCCGCCAATCCAAAGGCCAAAGTGGCGTGCGTGAAAATGGTTGATCCCGCCTTAGACGCGGTGTTGGGGGGATTGGATCAATTGAGAGAGTTTTTGAGGCAGAAGAAAGGAGGGTAGGAATTAGGGCTGTTGTACCTCTCCCCTTGTGGGAGAGGTCGCCATGCGCGTCAGCGGCATGGCGGGTGAGGGGTGGCAGTAGGCACAATAATACCCCTCACCCGTCGCCCTTCGCTCCGGTGTCGCGAAT